>JAPPMR010000549.1 GCA_028818995.1 Candidatus Poribacteria bacterium
CGCAATACCTGAAAGAATTGATGTGCTTGATGTCAGTTCGCTAACACCAGACATGTTTACTCATGGAACAATAAACCCTCGGTGCGGCACTGCTGCAGTTAAAGCCATTGAAGCAGCAGTACAACTCACGGTGGACGGTATGCTGGACGGTATCACAACCGCTCCAATTTGTAAGGCATCAATTCAACGCGCCGGTTCGCCATTCCCCGGGCACACTGAGATGCTCACAAGTTTGACACAATCCCAAAAATCTGTTATGATGCTAAAAACGTGGGACATACCTCCTCAATTTGTGTCAGGACACAATATTGATTCAAAAAAAGAGAAGAAAAATTCTTGTGCTTCAACTAATCTTAAAGAACACCTGACAGTCTCCTTTGTTACAAGCCATATTCCAATTGCTGAAGTTTCACAGAAACTTTCAGTGGAAAGAATAAATGATGTGATCCGAATCACACATGAGGCACTTGTCCAGTTCGGTATTGAGAATCCACGGTTAGTTGTAGCAGGGTTAAATCCACACGCAAGTGAAGAGGGGATGTTTGGCAAAGAGGAAGATACCTGTATCAAACCAGCAATTAAGAAAGCACATGCAGATGGTTACCAAGTTGAAGGGCCTCTACCTGCAGATACGCTCTTCAAAAAAGCAATCCGTAGTGAGTGGGATGCTGTCATTGCAATGTACCATGACCAAGGAAATATTCCGATAAAACTGATTGGATTTGGACAGGTTGTGAATATCACATTAGGTTTACCCATTGTCCGCACAAGCGTTGACCACGGAACAGCGTTTGACATCGCGGGACAAGGGATCGCAAGCGAAACAAGTCTTATCGCTGCTTTAGCTGCAGCAGCACAGTTAGCGAGTTCTCAATTATGACAAGACGTTTTCTATTCTCTCTGTTTTTTTTCTGTGTTACGATAGGTATGATGCATGCCGAACTCAACGGAGACGGATTTTGTAACCCCAATTTCAACCCAGTACAAAATCAAGGGATCATCGGTGGCACACACACAATACACAACGAAAATCCATTACAAGTTTTAAAGGCATCATCACATTTCCTTATCTTACGGTTTCAACTTCCCAAACTAAAAATACAAAAACATCTACAGAATGGAAAATCCGCCACACACATCGGATTTGATGGCGCATCGTGGACAACCGAAACGGGAAAACCGAAACTCCCTGTCTATACCGTTCAAATAGGCTTGCCTTCAGTGAGCAGTGTTACCGCAACAGTGCTCCAAAAACAGAGTGCCTTCAAAAAAGTAGAACTACCGCTAATCACTAATCAAGCAATTGATCCCTTTTTCCCAGATGCACAGGAAAGAGAAGAAGATTCTACTATACCGACTAAGTCCAAAACATCTGCCCTATATCCCGCTGAAATGATAGAGGTTATACCGATCGGTTTTGTGCGATCACAACGGGTCGGAGTTCTACATATCCATCCAGTACAATACAACAGTACAACACAACAGATAAAAATCACTGACGACATCACATTCCGGATCGATTTTTACGGTGCCCCAACAAATGCGTCTCCTCCCTTGCCATCTCATTCTCTTGAAAGTACTGCTTATGAAAATCTGTTCCAAACCATGTTGATAAACAACAGCCAAGCAGCTTCTTGGCGACATAGATTAGATGGAACATCACGGATGTTGATCCAAGGTGCTCCCGCTGCGCCAGTCTCAAAGCGGAGACGTTTTAAAATTCCTATTACAGAAACCACTATGTACAGCATCAATTACAGTAAACTCAAATCATCTGATATTACGCCTGAAACGATTGATCTGGACAGCATAAGGTTGGAAACAGCGGGCAATGAACAGGGATACTATATTTTTGATAAAAACCAAAACGAAACGTTTAATCAAGAAGATATGATTGTCTTCTACGCACGGGCTTTGAGCAATAAATTTACAGATACGAACGTCTATTGGTTTAGTTTTGCCCCAAAAGACACAGAAAGGGCAATCGGTGAACCTACTGCTGTAGAAACATTCCGTATTGGTACACGGTCAGGTGCACCTGTTACTCCCGATATCACCCCGCCCGAAGCTTTTTTAACAAAATTGCGATTTGAGGAAAACAAGATTTACGATACACTTGACGGGTATAATGTAAAATCTGAATTAGCGGACCGCTATTTCTGGACAGGTCTCAGAGGAGGCGTTTCTGGTATTAGTACGAAAAAATTTCCTGTAGATTTACCAGGAGCAGTACCACACTATAATTTTGAACGAGATGCTACACTTCGTATGAGACTTCAAGGCGCCGCTCGGAAACATGCAGCATCACACGAAGCGCGCATCAGTTTTAATGGGAGGAAACTGGGTGACTCTGTGGAATGGAAACGTCAGGAAGCACCTCTTATCGCACGTAATATCCCTCAGAATCGAATTCCCTTTGATGAGCAAAGTGAATTGCGGATTTATGCGCCTCTTGAGAACAAGTCCTCAGGAGGTTCCTATGACTTTTATCTTGATTGGTATGAGTTTGAATATTGGCACAATTTTCGCGCAAAAAATAATCGACTTGCGTTTAATTCAGAAACTGAGCCAGAGGTTAGCGGAAAAACGCATTTTAACATAACCAACTTTCAGACCGGGACAATAGATGTTTATACGCTGAATTCGAGCGGTTTAGCCGCAAAACTTGTTGATGGAAAGGTAACGGGAGGTGGCAACTCCTACCAAATTCTGTTTGAGGATGATGTTGTACAATACACCAATTACTTTGTTATTGGAAACCATGCCTACCGCCTCATTACTACACTTACCGAAGTTCCACCAAGCACTTTGCGAAATCCTACAACACAAGCAGATTACATTGTGATTACACATAAGACGTTTTTAGAAAGCATAAAACCTTTAGTCGATTTTCGAAGTTCACAAGGTTTGACAGTTAAAGTTGTGGATATAGACGAAATTTACAATGAATTTGGTAATGGCCTCTTTACGCCGTTTGCGATCCAGAACTTCTTGCGTTATGCCTATCATGCATGGCAGTCGCCCGCCCCTACCTACGTCTTGCTCGTGGGTGATGCACATTACGACTATAAAGGGGTCATCAAACGACTTTACAATGATTACGATCTTTACCCGATTTTTGTCCCGACTTACCACGCATGGGCACCGGAAAGCGGTGAAACTGCAATGGATCAAAGATTTGTTAACGTAAGTGGAGATGATGCCTTGCCCGATATGTTCATCGGACGCCTATCAGTACAAACACCTAAAGAACTTACAGGGATGATCCAAAAGATTATTGACTACGAAGAGAACCCTAAAATTGGTCAATGGCAAGCAACACTCGTGCAAGTAGCAGATGACGAATTAAACAATCCCTCTGACGAGACTTTTGAAACTTCCCGAGACAAACTGATCCAACAAATCATCCCTGTCGCTTATAACACGAAACAAATATATCTACGAAAAATACGGATACAAGAAGAATACAAAGATAAATACGTCAGCGAAACTACAAAACGTATCCAAAAAGCATTTAATGATGGTGCGTTGGTTGTTGAATATGCAGGACACGGTGGAATACATACATGGGCAGATGAGGCAATTTTTCATATTGATGATGCTATCAATTTACGTAACAACCGACTCCCATTTGTTATATCAACAACTTGTTTGAATGGAAAATTTGATAAACCGCAACAATTCGGATCACACAGCCTCAGTGAGCAACTTTTGATCAGCAAATACGGTGCCATCGCATCGCTCACCGCGACACGGTTGACTTACGCTACAGCCAACGCCAATTTTGATGAAGACCTATTCACTGCAATGTTTGTACGCGAACCTTTTGAGGCAAAGCAAGGATACAGTGAAATCGCAGCAACTCAACCAAGCATCGGGAAAATAGTTACGGACGCAAAAATCAGATTTATCACCCGAAGTAGCAATCCACAATGGATTCCCGGAACAGAACAATATACGCTCTTCGGTGATCCGGCAACACGACTCGCACTCCCTACACTTGATATACAGGTTAAATTAGAAGAGATCGCACTGAATTCCAATAAGCAGATTGTCATTTTAGAAAATGAAGTCGGGACGCATGACGCGAACAATGTATGGTGGAAAGCAGAAGATTTTAGCCCACAGAGACTCATGACTTCCGCCATTTTCCAAAATCACTTTGATGATGATTTGCAGAATGATTTCACAGAACGCAGCACTCAAGGTAGAGTGTGGAAGGGTGAATATGGCAAAATTCAGTTGAAAATCCCACCCAAAGCATTACCGGGCAGAGGTTTCGTTCAAATGTTTGCTCATGATGAAAAACGCGCAGCCGTAGGGGGTGCCACATTCTGGATAGATACACCG
The DNA here is from genome assembly GCA_028818995.1 of Candidatus Poribacteria bacterium. The sequence continues at coordinate 4,351 of JAPPMR010000549.1, forward strand.
ATTATTGGAGATATACGTGAAGACTTGGATCCTAAAAAAACCCATACGCTCAACATAAAAGCACTTATTTTTGATGATTTAGGGGGGGACAAGGGTATTCGTTCTATCTATGTCGAGTGGGACAATACTTTTGATTACGTGAACCATACCGTCCCAATGGTCAGAACGACACCTCCTCCCGGCACCCGTGAACTTCATCCTGGCGGACAATGGTACGAACTTCAAACACCTATCCCTCTACCACTGGGCGGACGAAAAATTCGATACCGTATCATCGTCACCGACAGTGATGGCATAACAGTTAAACACCCATCATCAGATAGGCGAATCAGTGTTGATGTGCCAGAGGGACCCAACATCGCCATTGCTACGGATGGAACAAGTCATGCGCCGATCCGATATACTTTCAATAAAGAAACAGGAAAATATCTTCTTATAGCCGAACTTATTAACAACGGTGGAAGAACAGTTAAAGAAAATATTGAAGTTATTTTTGCAGAAGGCAACCCTGATATAGGTGGCGACCTCCAAATTGATGAGGACGCGAAAATCTTAGGAAGCGTCACGCTAACTCCCGACGACTGGGAAGAAGGCGATACAGTACTACAGCGAACTATTGTAACACTTCAGTTAAAAGAAAATCTCGCTACTGGTGTCCATAAAATTTATGTACTCGCTGACCCAGAGGTAGACACTACCGACAAGGACGTAAAAGGTAATGTCGCAGAGCCAAAAGAAATTGATAACAAACTTTACACGACTTTCGTTGTTAACGAATTCTTCTACGAGTCATCAAAACCCTTAACAGCTTTTAGCCTTGATAGAGTTTTTGACATTGATTTCCCTGCTGAGGCAGCATCGCTAAAAGAGGACAAGGTCGCGCTAACCGTCTCTTCAAGTGTTCCATCTGCCTTGACGCAACCTTCGTTTCAATTTGCCTCAATACCGCGCGTTGCTGCACTGCGAAGAGGTTTACTCCGTTCAGGTGAGGAAAGTATCCAACAGTACGAAGTATCTTTTCGCGCATCCGATATCACACTAAAAAAACCTGCAACCCTCAAGATGCGGTTTGATGTGAGAAGTTTGGAAGATGTTGTTAGAGAAAATACACCTTGGAAAGAGGACAGCAAGGATTTCAGAGCGGCGTTGATTCAAGAAGCGGAAAAACTCGGCATTTATACGTGGCATCCTACTTATCAAAAATGGAAACGACTCCCATCACAATTAAGTTATGCCACTGGAAACGAAAAGCCTCAACCTGAAGATGATGGGCCAATATTTCAACTTGAAAATTATGTCACACCTATTCAAACCGAAAACGCGAATAAACAACCGCTACCAATCGAAAACATCAAAATCAGTCCAGAGTTGACACCTGCGGGTATTTGGACTATTCTGTTTTTAGATCCAACTCACTACGAAGTGTACCTAAAAAAGAAAGAACATGTCCAATATGAGAAATTAAATGACCCCGGTCAACTTGACATTCCTTTTCGAGAAGAAAATTACGGTATTGAATTCACTATCCCGAAAAAATGGGTAGTACCACCAGAACTTGATGATGGGACACCTATCGTTCCCTTTGAATTTGCAGATATCCTCATAATTGAAACAGATTATTCAGAGGGCACTGCTGTATTGAAAGGAACACGAAATCAAAATGTCGGCAACGGTGCCGCCAGTGTCAGAGTAAACCCTGGACTAAAGCAGGAGTTCTCGGTAGGGGATTGGTTCATCTTTTTTACATCTTCAGATTCTTATGAACTCCGCGATAATACAGGAGAACCAGTCTTTTTACCAAGTGAAGAGCTTGCGACCGGAGATGTCAACAAAGGGCATTTTATCGACCATCTCGGGTTTGAAATACTTGTCACATCAAGTTCTGAACCGTTTAAATTCGGAGATAAGATTAAATTCAGTAGTGCACAAGTCGGAACTATTACCGCACAAACAACCGAACTTACGCCTTTTACCCTTATTAGCAGTGATGAGACAAAGCCACCTGCTTTCAATCTATGGGTAGATGGTGTTCAACCGCAAACCGGCAGCGTTATCGCACCGCGCCCACATATCTCTATCTTACTTGAGGATGTTGACGGTGTAAACTTGGATACGCTGATTATCCGCAGAGGGGATAACGGCAAACCGCTTGAGCCAATATCAGACTACGTCCTACGAAATCCTGAAGACGTTAATACTGTTCCAATTGACTACAAACCTATTCTCTTTCCCGGTGAGTATGCTTTTGAAATTGAAGCACGCAATTTTAATGGAGATGCAATTGGTGGAGAAGCAGAGAAAATCTCAATTAAATTCACTGTCATTGAAATGCCCGACATCACCCCACCTGCCGTCGAAATTCTTGTTAACGATGAGATTCTTGTAGGGGAAGAACTTAACGTTAACTCTCTTGGAGAAGTGAAGGGTATGGGCAAAAATCGTATTACCCAGCAACCCCAATGTGAAATTCGAGTTACGGATGAAACGGCACTTGATGGCACTCTCCTCAACATTACGTTTAACCAGTTAGATGTGAGTGATGTAACACGGCGCTATCGTGAATTTGATATGGCAAAATGGGAATTTGATGTTGATAATCCTGAAACTGCAAAATTTAATTTCGCTCCTGACCTACCAAATGGTACCTATCGCTTACAGGTAACCGCTGCAGATACGAGTGAAAACACCACTGACATTGAAGCAGTTTTTACATTGGATGAGGCAGTCACTCTCACCGAAGTCTTCAATGTGCCGAATCCTGTCCAAGATGGCAAAACTTTTTTCACATATCAGTTGGCACAACCACCAGATAAGGTCACCATCAAAATTTATACGGTGAGTGGTAGATTGATTCGAACGATCACAGATGCAAGTGCAAATCGGGGCAACAATGAGACCTATTGGGATGGAAAAGATGAGATAGGGGTCCGGTGTGCCAACGGCGTATATCTCTATCGCGTCATTGCCCACACTGCCGATAGAAAGGTCGAAAAGATAGGAAAACTCGCCATCTTACGTTAAAGAAAGTAAACACCTTGTATAATTACATTCTTGTAGGAGCGAGCTCCAGCTCGCGACCAGAATACGCTTTCGGCATTCCGCATGATTTGGCACTTCGGACATTCACTGCAACGGTGAATAATCTGTAGGCTCAAGAATCTTGTTACTGACCACGTTAACTAACGGACCACCTACTTCTGTAAGCCGTTTCGCCGCTTGCCATTCAGGATCCGCGATAAACGCATCCCAAGCACGCTGATAGTGTCCCAAATCTTCAAAAGCAAGTAGATAAACCAATTCCGTTGTCGTTGCCTCACCGATGGCGGTTTCCCAAAAACCGATAACCTTCATATTATACTTCTCAAACAACGGCAGCGTGATATTAGCAAATCGGTCATTCAGATTCTTCATCTTTCCTGGCACTACTTGGTATGTCCGCAACTCGTAAATCATCTATCTTTCTCCTAATACCTCTCTTGTGGAGGGTTTACAACCCCGATTTTCCAACCCAAAGGTAGGTGCGGTTTCCTAACCCCACCGCTTACGTTCCTTCAGTAAGGCGAGATCTCTGTGTCTCGCCATCCCTATTCCACTATAGGCGCGTCTTTACAAAATCCCATATTTATCATAAACTTCTCGAAGCGTTGCACCTTCTCGCAGCGCATCACGGGTGCGGTTTTCACCACTCACCTTTTCCAGCGCTGCTTCAATTACCTGCGTTTCCACCGCCTGCGGAATAACAACCACACCATCTGCATCCCCAAACACAATATCGCCAGGATTCACCGTAACCCCACCACACTCAATAGGGACGTTGTATGCCACCACTTCTCCACGCCCATTAGAATCGACAGGCGATATCCCAGTTGTAAATATGGGGAACCGCATTTCCATGATCGGACGCACATCACGGATAAACCCATCAATAACAGCACCACGCGCACCGCGTGCCCGTGCTGCCGTTGAAAGGAGTTCTCCCCAAAAGCAGATACGAGTACTACCGTTAGTTGAGCAGATAAGCACATCGTCCTGCTTTAAGCTGTCCACCGCCGCGATTTCCTCTTGATACGGCTCATCAGGAATCTCATAGACATCAAGGCACAACACAGGCATTGCCCGACCGACAACAAATGTTTCAGGAAGCAACGGGCGGACAGTGTGTCGCAATGCCTGCTTACGAAATCCAGCTGCATCTAACGCATCCGAAATCACAGCAGCATATAACTGCTCTTCCATCATATCAAACAGTTCAGTATCGTTTTCCCACTGTATATTATCTTCAGTTTCCATGATGTGTTTTCCTATAACATCTAATAATTCTCATAACCAACTTCTTGAAGACGCGCCGCTTTTTCCGCAACGCCGTCACTCATCTTCTTTTTGTAGGCTTGCAGCTTCGCTTCCAATTCAGGGAACTCAAGTGCCAGAATCTGAACCGCGAATATCCCCGCATTTCTTGCACCGCCCGACCCAATCGCCATTGTTCCAACTGGTATACCGGGAGGCATCTGCACTGTTGCATATAACGCATCAACGCCGTTAAGAGGACCACCATCAACCGGCACCCCAATGACGGGCAACGTCGTATGTGCTGCAATCACACCAGCAAGGTGTGCTGCGCGCCCCGCGCCTGCAATAATGACTTTACCACCTTCCGCTTTAATCTTTTCTGTCCACGCCATCGTCCGTTCAGGTGAACGGTGCGCCGAAGAAATTGTTATTTCAAACGGCACTTCAAAATCTTCTAAAACCTTCGCGGCTTCAGCCATCTTTTCTAAATCGGAATCACTCCCCATCACAATACCGACAAGGGGTGTTTTTTGTTCTTGTAGAGACATATCTATATCTTTACCTCAAATGTAGTGAATCAACGCCAAACGTATCTATGACATTCGACGGGGTTGATCAAAAAGTGAAACTCAATTACAATCAATCTAAAATCCATGTTGTTAATCTATTGAATTTTCTGCCACATGTGCCGATGTGTTTTGAGCCTCTAAGCATCAGTATAAGTCTCAAACTTTGAGGTTTCAGGTTCTATCGGTTGAATAGAGATATGATATCCAAGTGCCTTAAGAACAATTCCAAGTGTGTCAATCAGAGGCATATCCTTGTTGGATAACATTTTCGAAAAGACTTGTGGATCCATATCCACCTGCTTCGCAAGTTCAAAAACACCACCTTGTGCTTCAACGACCGTCTGAAGGGCTCTTAAAACTACAGCAGGATTCTTATAAATTTGGTAGTCCTCAAGGATTGCTTGTAAATAGCCAATTGCCCTTTCTCGGCTGGTAATCCGCTCAATGAGACATTCACGCCATGTTCTCATTTTTCTCATAGATGTTCCCTCTTATATTCTAACTAATAAGTTTTGGCACGTTCAATATCTCGTGTTTGTGATGATTTGTCACCACCACAGAGTAAAAGGATGATTGTGTTACCTATCTATCCAAAATAGATTCTATAACCTGCTCCAAAGTGTATTCGTAACTCAAAAACACCTGCACCAATAGATCGACAATCCCCAAAATTACCATCTTCAAGACGCGCAAGTCTCGCCTGAATCCGATCTTGTGTGTTTGTATCTCGAATTGAGTCCAACCACTCATTAAAAGGTTCTCTACCATTTGGGGTCTGGTAGACTCGTATTTCTTGCGGATGTGTTGTACGCATCGGTAATTATTGATTATATCTTACGCCAACTATTTTCATTATGAATAAACAATATATGAATTTCTCTCAATAATAAGCGGTTCCGGACCACCCGCTGGAAAGTTAGATGCCCATTCCTCTGGATCATAATCGCGAGTAACAAAACACGCACGATGCACAGGCACTGCATGCTTCAATCCAATAAGCGTCGCCATTTTAACACATCCATCGTAAAATGGAAACTCGCCCTCAGTAGGATGATTTGTCAGAAAACCGATATCCGGATTATGCGCTGCCACTGCTGAAATCAGGTCATCGTGTTCCGCAAAGTTATTGATCGGATCGCCGCTAAAGTATAACGTCACTCCATCGCTTATGACAACATAGCCCAAGTGCGTAACATCGGGGGGACCAATATCAGCAGATGGATCACCTGCTGGTGGTTTCGCATAAACAGCATGCACGGTAAGACCGTTCAGCTCCGCAGATCCTCCTGCACTGATCTCTGAAACGTTATCAGAAGCAACATCGGTTTCTGACGAAATCTGGCGAACGCTCTCCTCCGGTCCAATAAATCCGGTTGCAGTACTGGTATCCCAAATTCGGTTTATAGATTCTGGACACGTATGGTCACCGTGTGCATGTGTTAATAGCACAAAATCAGTCGGAAGTTCGGACTCATCCAAGGGAGGTTCGGTGTGAATAAAGCGGTCCGAGGGACGGTTCCGCGGAAAATAAGGGTCAATTAGAACTATAGTGCCATCCGAATCTTTCAGCGCAAAACTACTCTGCTCAAACCAGTGAACAGCAATAGAACCGCTTGGCACTTTCAAGGCAACAAGTGGATGCATATATTAATTCCTGTGATGTAAGCCGTTAAGGAAGGTTCAGGATACGATTAAAGGGTGAACCCTCTATTTTGGTAACTAAGTCTAAAATGTATTAATCAAAAAGTAGATAAATAGTATATCATATAATTGACTTTTTTGTAAAAAAGAAAATAAGCGTGCAATCAGAGCATTCAGTTTTAAGTAGGACGAACGCTGTTAGTTCACAAGTCCATTTTTCATTTAAAATGTTGACAAAACTTAGCTTTTTTTCTATCATAACAATCCGAGGGCATCCTGCGCGCTGCTAAAACCCGCCCACTTACTTTTCTCTAAAGGAGCAAAACATTGCATAGGAGGATTGTTTTTCATGTATTTACCTGAAAAAGATGAGCCTTGTGTGAAGATGACACCCGATCCTCCTGAAAACATGGTGCTGATACCTGCTGGCAAGTTTGAGATGGGAAGCAACGATACTGAGTCTTTTTACGAGCAGCAGGTGCATACGGTGCATGTGGATGCATTCTATATGGACGCGCATGCTGTGACGAATCTTGAATATCAGCAGTTCCTGATTGAAAATTCCTGTTGGCAGAAAGATCAAATTGAGGACAAGTTTCATGATGGGGACTACTTGTTGAATTGGGATGGTAGCAACTATCCAGCAGGACAAGCAAACCATCCTGTTACTTGGGTGAGCTGGTATAGTGCGATGGCCTATACTATGTGGGCAGGAAAACGTTTGCCAACGGAGGCAGAATGGGAATACGCTGCGCGCGGTGGGCTATCGGGCAAAAAGTATCCATGGGGAGATGTGTTGTCCGCTGCGAAAGCGAACTATGGCAGAAATGTTGGAGATACGACAGTGGTTGGTAAGTACCCCGTGAACGGATATGGTTTGTATGATATGTCTGGAAATGTTTGGGAGTGGTGTCTTGACCTTTATGATGATGACTTCTACTTCGCATCGCCTCGCAAGAATCCACGCTCAGGTACGAATGAACCGGAGTGGATAATAAACAATTTCATGGACATAAAAACTGAGCGCGTGTTGCGTGGTGGTGGTTGGAGTGCTTCACCACAAGGCATCTGCGTCGCCGGTCGCTTTCTACTTTCACCAATGAACACAATCTATGACTACGGTTTTCGTTGCGTACAGTAACGTCTTAGGCTTTAATTGAATATGAAATGTTTTGTAAGTGTCAGAAAAAGAACCTCCCTACAGATGTTTATTCCTTCTTTCGCTCTGTCTTCTATAATAAAAATAAACACCTACCACACCTGCAATCGCGCCGAATACATCAGAAACCCAATCTGCGAAAGTAGCGAGTCTGCCGGGCACAAACATCTGATGCAATTCATCGCTTGCGCCGTAGAGAATTGAGATAAGCGCAGCGGTACCCCATATCCAACCTGTGGGCAACCATTTCGGCGGGACGTTTACAAACGCTATAGTTAGCAACACACTGAGGATGCCGTATTCAATAAAATGATAGAGTTTGTCAATTGTCAGCCACTCAAACTTTGGCATTGGGAGTGGCGGTTGTTCCAGAGACGAAATGACAAATATGAGTGCCATGTAAAGAACTGGTGGTGCCCAAAATTTTAAAATTTTCATGGCAACTTCGCCAAAGTCATCTCTATTTCAACGCATTCAGAATAGCGTCTACATCATAGACACAACCACCCCATGTGCCACCACCGACGGACTGCAACGCTGCCCACAGTCGCGTATCGTCAGGCAAAGCCTCGTCAGATGAAAGGTCGGGACGCGGTTGCCGTTCTGCTAACACACGTTCACCCGCTGCGGCACCGAACTGTTCACTCCCATGCCCTACCAGATCAATGCTTCCTACCAATCCCTGAGTATCAATCTCTATCTGAATTATGTCGCCATCAAGCACTTTCCCGATAGGTCCACCCGCAAGTGCTTCCGGTCCAACATGTCCGATACATGCACCTGTTGAAACACCCGAAAAACGCGCATCCGTTATCAAGGCAATATGTTTCCCAAATGATAGGTGTTTGAGTGCTGATGTGACCTGATATACCTCTTCCATTCCTGTGCCTTGTGGACCACGACAACACAACACCATGACATCTCCGGGTTTCATGTCCTTTTCACCTTGTCCCTTAAGTGCCTGTATCGCATCGGATTCCCGAACAAACACACGTGCCGGTCCTGTCATACGGTACACACCATCGGCATCAACAACACTCGGATCAATCGCTGTGCTTTTGATAACAGAACCCTCTGGCGCGAGGTTGCCACGCGGAAACGTTACAGTACTCGTCAATCCTGCCGCTTTTGCTGCTTCTGGACTCAAAATCACTTCATCAGGTGCAACGTTATCGCGTTCTTCAAGCAATTCACGCACACGCTGACGCCGCTCAGAAGTTTGCCACCAATCAAGGTTGCTACCGAGCGATTCACCTGTCGCTGTCAGTACATCTTCGTTGAGGAGTCCTCCCAATTTACGTAGATGCAGCATCACTTCTGGCACACCTCCTGCAAGAAAGACGCGAACTGTCGGATGTCCGACTGGGCCATTCGGCAACACATCAACAAGGCGTGGAACTTGTTGATTAACCTCAGTCCAGTCGTCTACTGTGGGACGTTCAAGACCAGCAGCATGCGCAATCGCAGGAATATGTAATAGCAGATTAGTTGACCCGCCAAACGCCGCATGCACGACCATCGCGTTCCGAATAGCCTCTGGTGTAACGATATCATCCATCGTCAAACCCTTCGCGGCTAAATTCACCACTGCACGCGCTGAACGCAATCCCATATCCGACCATATATTTTGTCCTGAAGGCGCTAACGCTGTATGTGTCAAACTCATGCCTAACGCTTCACCAACAACCTGCGAAGTTGCCGCAGTTCCTAAGAATTGGCATCCGCCACCGGGCGTAGCACAAGCACGGCAGCCCATGTCCGCTGCATCTTGCAGACTAATCTCACCGTGTGCAAAACGGGCACCGATCGTCTGAATCTTTCCAGCATCTTCACCTGTAGTCGGTGGCAACGTCACGCCTCCCGGTACAAGCACAGCAGGCAATTCCCGCATTGAGGCAAGCGCCATCATCATCGCAGGCAAACCTTTATCGCACGTGGCAACACCGACAACACCCTTCCGTGTCGGTAAAGAACGGATAAGTCGACGAAAAATCTGTGCCGCATCATTACGATAGGCGAGACTATCCATCATACCGACGGTGCCTTGTGTCCGTCCATCACACGGATCGGAACAGTAGCCAGCAAACGGAATTGCCGCAAGTTCTTTTAACTCACGCGCAACAGCCTGCATCAAAAGACCAACCTCCCAATGACCGGTATGATATCCAAGTGCAATAGGACTGCCATCAGGGGCACGGATACCGCCTTGTGTGCTAAGTATTAGGAATTCCTCTCGCCGCAGTTCTGTCGGTGCCCATCCCATCGCCGTATTGTGGCTCAAACCAAAAATATCGCCGCTTGGTCTGTTGAGGAGCATCTCCGCTGTGAGAGGCAGACTGCCTTCCGGGCCAGCAGCATGCGTCTGGATGTCGTAAATATCGCTATCGCCAGTTTCTAATATGTCAGTGTAGTTTATCGGTTTTGCCATCGGGTATTCCTTTTTGCTAATAATTGCTAACTTCTATCTCCTGCAAGAATGGATATAATTCTGTTTTACAGTAAAGCAACTTCTATTTAAAAAACTAAACTAACTATACACTTGGTTCTAAGGTCCATCCGTTTCTTTCAGCAAGTTCCGCAAGTGCAAGTTGCAGCAATTTGAATACATTTCTTTGCTTGTTATTTGAACCAAAAAACTCTGGACTCACAACAATTTTTGAATGGGCAGGATTTTCAGGGGTGGGATCATAGATGACATCTACGGCATGAACAATGGCATCAGCATTCTGTATTTTTGTTTTGACTGTTCCTATGGAGCGTACATCAGCAGTAATAAGACTAACGATGCCATCTGTGCTGCTTCTTTTAGACAAAGATGGATTACATCCCTTTAACTCCGCTCTATCTACGGATGGTTTTCTTTCTCTATCGCGAAAGGCTTCACTACTAATTTCAAGTTTTCCATTATCGAAAGAGTACTCTTCACCATATTTACCTCGGACACTTCGGTAGAGTACTTCATCGTCCCGTACGAAGTCATTTCTATCCATCAAGTAACCATTCCCAAAGCGTTAGATAATCGTTCCGTCTTAGAAAATCTACATACATCTCCGTATCAATATTTATTCCCCAGACCTGGATATACTCAGCTTCATTTTCCCCAATTTGAATATGTAATCTTCGTTTTTCTCCGGACCATTCTACAGTTACATTACCGTCTTCATCACTGGAGATGAACGGAGTAAGCCACGGATGCCCGGCAGAAATAATAGAATCGAACAATTCTCCTATAAGATTCTCCGCACGAACTAAGGTTAATTTAGTTGGTTTTTTTGAATCGTACCCATCCCAATTATCTTCGCGTTGCGCTAAGGCATCAAACCTTTCTGATAGTTTCTGTTCATATTCCTTAAAGTTCATAAGACAAAATTCCTCTGGAAACATTTGGTCCAATCACCTTCAAAAGATAATATTACGGGTTGAGCACAACCGCCTATAAATAACTTGGAAAAAATCGAGTGCGACCAACTAGACAGGCTTCTCTCATAAACTGACATGGAAAATATTATCACATCGCAGAAAAATTAACAACTTATTTTCCATATTTGGCGTAACTCGTTTCGTTTTTCTTCAAAAAATCTATTCAAAAAGTTCCACCACCGGACACGAAAACCCTTCAACAACATCCTCTCCTGTCAGTGTATCTTTATAGTTTAACGATGTTATGTCCGTTTCAGAACGATAGACCATTGCCGTTTTCATAACCGGTTCAATAACCCAGACAAGACGTGTTCCCGCCTTCAGATAGGCTAACGCCTTTTCAGTAACATCATAATGCAAATCTGCTGGTGAGACAACCTCAATTGCAAGATCAGGAGCAACAGAGAACCTTTTAAATTGATCCTCTGACAACCTATTTCTTCTGATTTGAAAGAAGTTTAATCACCTCAACTCTACCTTCCTTGACCTCAGTTTCATCCACTTTCATCTGTAAAAGTCCAACCACAAACTCCGTCAAACCCCAGTCGAGTTGTGCCGCACTTATAGGTAAAGAACCATCATTACTTCGGGCATTGATATCCGCGCCCTTCTCAAGAAGCAGTTTCACTGTTTCAACACGCCCCAGAAAAGCTGCACCATGCAACGCAGTAGAACCGTCTCTATGTTTATTATTGATATTTGCACCTTTTTCAAGGAGCAATTTTACCGCTTCTGTCTGTCCGCGTATAGCTGCCCATCCTAACGGAGGAATCCCGAATTGTGGATCAAGCGCGTTCAAATCCGAACCATTCTTTAAAGCATTTTTGATAGCTGAAAGATCACCTTCCGCCGATGCTTTCCACAAGTTATGTGATTGTGAAGCATTTTTCATCTTTCCAGTGAGAAGTCTCACAACCTTTGCTCTACCCGCTTTAACTTCTGCTTCATTCACCTCGATTTGGAGAAATCCCAATATCCCCTCTGTGATACCCCAATCAAGTTGGGCACTATCTATGGCAGAACCGCCCTGATTATTTCGGACATTGACATCTACACCATGTTCCAAGAGCAATTCCACCGCTTCTGCACGTCCAAGGAATGCCGCGGCGTGTAACGCTGTATTTCCATCTCTATTCCGCGTATTGATATCCGCCCCCTTCTCTAACAAGAAAGCCATAATCTCCGTGTGTCCCATCAGCGCAGCAGTAGATAACATCGGTTCTCCAAACTGCGGATTCCTTGCATTCACATCCATGCCATCGGTTATCGCCTGCTTAACCACTTTGAGGTCTCCGATGAACACGGCTTCCCATACGTCGTTTGCTACACCTTGCGGTTTTGAGCGGCGATCGACATTCAGCATCTCAGCAATTTTGTCTCTGCCTGCTTCAACCTCCTTCTGTTCCAACTCAATATCAAACATCCCTGTCATGAATTTAAGCATGCCCCAGGGAATGTGCAAAGCACTTGCAGGAACACCACCGCCACGGTTCTTCGCGTTAACATCTGCGCCTTCTTTGATGAGAAGTTCAGCGAGTTCGGCGCGCCCTAAAGAAACTGCAATATGCAAGGGCGTTCCACCATCCTCCTGTCTCACGTTAACATCTGCGCCGAGTTGAAGAAGCAATTCGGCAGCCTTTGTGTGTCCCATCATAGTTGCCCATGACAAAGGAGATATATTTGTCTCTGGAGAAAGCGCATCAATATCCGCGCCTTCTGCAAGGTAACGCTTAATGCCCTCAAGGTCGCCAGTCCTCGCAGCACCCCACAAATTGTCTTCCGGCAACTCAATAAACTGTTTCATAAACTTACCATCAAACCCGTCAGGGCCCATAACGATTGGCGGGTTCGGTCTTCTTTTCCAAATCGGCATGCCATCAGAAATCTCAGCTAACACCTCACTTTTACGCTTACGAATAAAGTGACGAGTCCCATCTAACTTATCTGAAAAAGAGATGGTTTTTTCTCCACCCCAACCTTCTTTTTCATGAAAAGTACGTTGTGCTGGAATCATGTGCGGTTCTATCATCACAGCAATTCTATCCAATTCGGCAAGCAGCGCATCTTCGTTCCAATGCTTTTCAAAAATATCCATCATCGTTTTCGCATAACGTTCCCTGCCTGCATCAAGTTGATAGAGTTTATGAGCAACTAAGCCTTGAGTCTTAACCGAAACTGGTGCCCCGGTATTTCTCCCCATATTCTTCATATCAAAATTAGAGAACAAAGCATCCGCACCCCACGGTAAAAAATGAAACTTATCTGTTTCTGGATTGAGATAGACAAAAAAGTTGTTATTGTTCCCAGAATACCCATCCCAGAAAC
>JAPPMR010000283.1 GCA_028818995.1 Candidatus Poribacteria bacterium
TACAATATAAACTCACAGTAAAACCTATTAACCGATTATTCTTAAAACTGAATAATCCTGAAGAACTATCAATTATCTTGACTATAGTAATTTACGATTAACGGCATATTTGATCAGCGTGCTTACAAAGCGCGCCTACCCGAATAAGTAGAATTATGGATTTCATAATTTGTTATTAACCGTGTATGCGCAATTTCTATGCCAGTGTCAATACGCTAAATATATTGATAAACTTAGTATATCAAGGTTTGAATTGCCCGAAAAGGAACAAGCAGGAGAGGTGCCTGCACGATTTTGTGCAGGCGAAGTTGAAAGAGAGGGATTATGGACATTAGGTGCTGTCCCATGAAGTTTAGCGGAACTTATATCTCAAATCACCCGTTTTACATAGACATAATAGGCACCGAGCGTCAATTCTTCTGTTTCATCAGCGAACTGCGTGTGAAGGCGTGTTTGCCCTGCTTTGAGGTTGAATGTAAAGGTTGCGCCGACTGCATCAGGTTCAATAGCCTGAGTTGCAGACTGGTCACCAATGCGGATTTGTGCTGTTTTCAAGTCTAATGCGCGTCCACCGTTGTAAAGGTCAATTTTCTCACCGGGAATCCCCTCTGTGATGGCTCTATTTTCCTCACGGGGCCAGCGTCGCAACTCAAAACTATACTCACCATCTTCAGGAATCTCAATTGCCCAATACCCGTTGCATTCCATTCCGTTCCGTATTGATCCTTGATTCCAAGCATTTCCACTACCGTGCCAATCATGTGTCGTTATACATGCAAGTTGCTCGTTTTGAGTGCCAACGACAATTGGACACTCTTCATCAAACCGTTCCGAAACCAATGTCCACCATGCCTCATAATGCTCGCGTAGTTCCGCGACGACTTCTGGATGGTCAGCAGCGATGTCCTCGCGTTGTTCCGGGTCTGCTTGGATGTCGTAAAGTTCCGTACCGTTGATGAGTCGCCATCTTTGCGACATTGTGGCACTCTGTCTCCACTTAATCGGATTTTCAATCCGCTGTGAATCGGTAACAACTACGCGATCTTCCCATTCTACCGGTTCATCTTGCAATAACGGTGCGATGCTGGTGCCGTGAAAACGGGAGGTCTCGGACACTTCTAAATCGCAGAGGTCAATTAACGTTGGCAGTAGATCAATGTTTGCCGTAAGTTCGTCAACCTCTTTCTTTTCTGAAAAACCTCCGTTAGGCCAATGCATAAAGAGCGGCACACGATGCCCACCTTCATAAGGCGATCCTTTTTTGCCGCGCATCCCAGCATTGTATCCTGATTTGACAAACTGCTGTCCATCTAAGTCGCAGCCATTCGCAGAACCGTTATCCGTCATAAAGATTAGGATGGTGTTTTCCTCAAGTCCTAATACTTTGAGATGATGCCGGAGACGTGCCATGTTGTCGTCTATGTTGGTAATCATGCCATAGAAACAAGCGCGTGATTCTGGTTCCCCTTTCCTGCGGTATACCTCACTATAGGCGTCAGGAACACGGAAAGGGCCGTGTGGTGCATTGGTTGGAATATAGCAGAAAAATGGACGATTCTGATTTCGCTCAATAAACTTCATGCCTTCTTGAAACCATACATCGGTGCAATAACCTTCAAACGGTTGTTCAGAACCGTTGCTAAAATAGGTATCATCAAAATAGTTGTTCCCCCAATAATCGGGAGTTTGACTGATACCCCCGCCACCATGATAGAGTGCTTCTTCAAAGCCACGGTCGTGCGGACGGAACGGGTAGTTATCGCCGAGATGCCATTTGCCGAACATGCCAGTTTTATAGCCGTTGCGTCTGAAGATATCTGCCATCGTGACCTCATCGCTGCGGAGTAGTGATCTGCCTCCAATAGTATGCCACACACCTGTTGAGTTGCAGTAGCGTCCGGTCATGATGCCTGCGCGCGTCGGGGAACAGGTAGGACCGACATGCAGGTTCCGCAGTTGGACGCTCTCTCCTGCAAGTGCGTCTAAATTCGGGGTGTTGATGACTGGGTTTCCTGTGCATCCTAAATCACCGTAGCCTTGGTCGTCGGTGATAACGAAGACAAGATTAGGTTGTGTCACGATAGTATCTCCTTTTGTATTTTCTATTATGTAATCTAAACATACGGGCATATTCAAACAACCGCGAACCCATAATGCCTTCCTATAATAGCAGCACAAGCAGGTTGTCGTTTGAGAAGATGGCGCAATTTTGGACATTCATGCTTTACTGGTTTTCGACTACTGATTACGGATGTTACTACATCTGTTTCTTAATTTCGGCAATGAGTTCTTCGTTTTCCCACGCCTCTACCAAACTTATTACTTTCTGGAAATCCTCATCTGCCTCTGCATCGAGTCCTAATTTCTTTTTTGCAACCCCCCGATTGATGTATGCATCTGTATTTTCAGGATTTAGACGAATAGCCTCGTCATAGTCAGAAATAGCGGCTTCATAGTGTCCAAGTTTTGATTTATCAAATCCTCTATGCTCAAATGCTTGATCATCGTTTGGGTCTAAACGGATGACCATGTCTAAATCGGATATTGATCCAAAATATTGCTCTATTTCGCATTTAGCAATAGCACGGTTGTAATAGGCTTTTATAAATTCAGGGTTAAGGCGAATAGCTTCGTCTAAGTCAGAGATGGCATCTTTAGGATGCTTTAATCTGATTTTTGTAAGACCTCTGTTACAATAGGTTTTCGCGTCGTTTGGGTCTAAACGTATCGCCTCGTCATAGTCAGAGATCGCTTCAAAGTATTGTTTCAAATTATATTTTGCATTTCCCCGGTAATAGTAAACTTCTGCTGACGTAGGGTCTAAACGTATCGCCTCGTTATAGTTAGAGATAGCATTATTATAATCTTCCTGATCGTATAACTCTATACCTTTGTCAATGTAGTTCTTGACAGATTTAGAAATGCTTTTAGGTATCTTATCTTTTTTCATCTAACTTTCCTATGCGAGTTCCGATTTAGATGGTTTACTATCCATTAAATGCTTTCGCAAGATGTCTTCATTCGGTTCATTTTTGTTTTCTGTGGCTTTAGTTGCTATTTCGGTGTTGACTTTGTTTTTATTTTGCCAGTAAGAATAAATGTTTGCACCGATAAAAATTAAAAGATGAGCACCGACTGCCACCGCTATTCCTATTATAATCGTAAATAATTTATCAACATCCGATCTGAGAACTGCAACCTCTTTGTCAAGTTCGTGAAATTTTGTATTGAGTTCTTTGTAATTGACATCAATTTTCTTGTCAAGTTCACCAATTTTTTTGTCAACATGGTCGCGCATATTATTTTCAACTTTATCCAACCTATCAATAATCTGCATAAATTGTGATTGCGATAGGACAGAATCAGATTGTTGCTCCTGCTGCGCAAAGGCAGCAGCAGTCATAGACAGAACAAAGAGTATTCCCAAAAAGCACCAGAGTGTTCTCCGCGCGTACAACATTATAATTCACCTTAGATTTATAGGGCGCAACCCACGAATTGTGCCTTTTTTGCAGTAAACAGAATTATCTTACCATATCAGGCAGAAGTTGTCAAAATATGGCTTGATCTATGGGGGTATTTATAGTGAACTTTGAAATTAAAGAGGCACATTTTCTGTAGGAGCGATCTCCGAATCGCGACCCCTTTGTAGTCGGGAATCGGAGTTCCCTCGGACAACTCAAAATGTCCTGTTAATTCTAAAGTTCACTAAAAATCGAAAACTAAATAACCCTGTGATCTATGTGTTGTGTTTTGCCGTGTTCAAATCTACGTGATGCTTACAAATGTAAGAGGCGCAATGAATTGCGCGACTACAAGCGCGGATACTCTTAAAATCCGCGTAATCGGCGTAGTCCGTATAAATCCGTGATTCAGATAGTAATCGGACTTACAAAGCCTCCTACAAGAAAGAATGACCTTATCCCAACGCCTTTTTAATCCGATCTAATCCACGATTTATCTCCGTCAAAGAGGTAGCGAAGGAAAGCCGCAAATTATTATCCGCGCCAAATCCATCTCCCGGCACAACACCGACACCTGCTGAACCGAGTAAATAATCGGTTATATCCATTGAACCCTCAATTTTTTTGCCGTCAAGTGTTCTGCCGTAGTGTTCAGAGAAATCGGGAAAGATG
Source organism: Candidatus Poribacteria bacterium (assembly GCA_028818995.1). Next base: position 4,137 of record JAPPMR010000283.1, read on the forward strand.
TAGAATGCACCTTGCGGTTTGACATAACTCACACCGTCAATTTCATCAAAACGCTGACAGATAACATCACGACGTTCTTCAAATGCTTTTCGCATCTCCTCAACGGCATCTTGCGGTTCGTTGAGTGCGGCAACCGCGCCTTTTTGCGCAATGGAGGTTGGGTTTGAGGTGCTGTGTGATTGGATACGCGACATTGCTGAAATCGCATCTTCGGGACCTGCAGTATACCCGATACGCCAACCTGTCATGGAATAGGCTTTGGATACCCCATTGACAACAAAAGTAATTGCTTTCGTCTCTTCGTTGAATGACGCAGGACTCTGATGTGTTGCACCGTCGTATAGCAATGCTTCATAGATTTCATCGGAGATAAGATAGACCTGATTTTCGACTGCAAGTGTTGCTATCTGCTTGAGTGTTTCTATATCATAAGTGGTACCTGTGGGATTGCTCGGACTGTTGATGAGAATTGCTTTTGTTTTTGGTGTGATCGCTGCTTCCACCTGATCGGGTTGCATGCAAAAGTTCTGTTCGGCAGTGGTTTCAATCACGCGCGGGGTAGCGCCTGCCAACTTAATCTGCTGTGGATAACTTACCCAATAAGGTGCAGCGAAGATGACTTCATCGTCCGGATCACAGATCGCTTGCATGATGTTATAGAGGGTATGTTTTGCCCCGCACGAAACGATGACTTGGGATGCTGTATAATCCAGTCCGTTATCATTCTTGAATTTGTCCACAATTGCTTCTCGCAGTTCGGGGATACCGGGGACGGGTGTGTATTTTGTAAAGCCTGCATCAAGGGCAGTGATTGCGGCGGCTTTGATATAGTCGGGTGTATCAAAGTCGGGTTCGCCTGCTCCGAATTTGACGACATCTACGCCATCCGCAATCATCGCGTTGATTTTAGCAGTGATGGCTAAGGTTGATGATGGTGTTACGTTTTGACTCCGTTGTGATAGTGAAATCATTAGTTCTCCTTACCTTTCAGTGTGGAAATTTCAATCTTCTTCGGTATAAGTTCAAAAATCTTATGTCCGATTTCTGCTTCAAGTTCAAATTTTTCTGTTTTTAGCATATCAATTTCTTCCTCTATCTGTAAGTATGTGGGCAGTATATCAATTACTGTATATTGGGATTGATGTTCTTTTGGATTAATTCTAAGTTTTAATGTGGATTGTGCTTTTTGTAACTGACGAATTTCGGTTGTAAGTAGTTCGTATTTATTTTTTTGATTCCTTAAGTCTTGAACTAATTGCTCTCGATGCCTTTCTATTCCCGGTTTTTGTTCAGCTTCTGCTGTTTTCAATCTGTTGACTACATCTCTAAGCTGTTTGAGAACAGTTTCTCTTTCTTGCGAAACAGAGATGCGTCGTTGTATCTTTTTGCCTATTTCCACTCTATTTATTTCATAATCTGCGTATTGTTCCTGGATATTTCGGGCAAGTTGTTGTTTGCGTGCAATATATGATTCTATTTCCTGTAACCGTTCAAACTCTTTTTCGAACTCCCCGTAGATAGATTCCATTAATCTCTCACTCTCTCGCTGTTTTTCTAAAATTTCCTTATGTAACCGTTCCTTTAACTCATCTAAGGACTTAATTTTCAATGTAATGTTGTATTTTTCTGTCAAATTATTGATTTCATGATTCATAATTCCAATTTCCTTATGTAACCGTTCCTTTAACTCATCAAGGGACTTAATTTCATCTGTTTTTGTGTTAATTTCATCTGTTTTTGTGTTAATTTCTGAGATTAAAGTATCACGTGTTGATTTTAATTGGTTGAATTCAAGTACTTCTTTTTTTTCAGAGTTTATGTTGATTTCTTCTTTCAGGTCACTACTTTTTTTCCATAATGAATTGATTTCTACTTCAATTCTTCTCAAATTCTGCTTCTTCTGAACGATGTTACCATTTAATTCAGCAAGTTTTTGGTTCAAATATTCTATTTCACTTCTTATTTGCTTTTGCTTTTTGCGTTCCTCTATGATTTCTTTACTTAATCTACTTTTCTCTTCACGAATAGATTCTATTGGCCGTTGTGCTTTAATTTCTGTTTCAAAACGGGAACAACGTGGAATATTTTCTTCAAAACGATGTCTGCGTAGATTTTCATAAAAAATCCAATCATCGGGGTCTATGCTATTTGCAAATACTCCAAATTGTGTATCACTTGCACTGAGGTAGGACTTTAACTGTTTGATTCCGTCATATATTATGCCTTCTCGCTTGCATTCAGCTATGGCAAAAAGATTTCCTGTTGCATCAAGCAGTACAACATCGGGGCGCGGTGTATAAGTTCCAATATTGATTTCATATTGACGAACTGCAGTAAATCCCTGAAATTTCGAAAAATAATCATAAACGGCATCCTCAACTTTTTCTTCAGGAGTTCCTGATCTATAGCAGCTATGACAAAGTTCATGCCCAAGATCGCACTTTTTACCACATTGCGTGCATCGTGGTGGGATAGAAACACTATAATAACTCTTTGCAATTGACTGTGGTTGCGAATCGGGGGAAGGAGATTCTTTTAGCGGTTCTTTTACCATGTTAGATACACGATCTGGTTCATCAATATATCCAATCATTTCATCCGATGAATCCTGCAACAAAGACAATTCCTTGTTTTCATCTTCTACAAGTTGATCATCAGGATAAGGAAAATATCTAAAGTTCCAATCAGTGGTAGACACAGAAAATTCACATATAACATCAAGTTCTGCCTGGGCACCTCTTATAGAATCATACCCATTTATCATTTGAGTTGTTACTGTGAAATATTGCCCACGTCGGTATATTTCTATCTCACCTCCTGCAAAATTTAGAATTCTAAATCCTGTTGACACCATAGATTTGAAATATCTATCAGCAACTGTTCCTTCTATCCAAACCTTTACGCCAGTACCAGAAGGAGATACTTCAGCATAACTGCCTAATTTTTCTATCCAAAATTGATATTCTGGTCGGATTGCATCTGTAATAGGGTCACGGCAGTTGTCAAAATCAATTCCGATGAGACCATCCCCCTCTGCAAAGATATAACCAATACCGTCAATATGGGGATTCTCTTTCATGCACCTTAATGCAGTTTCTAAGTCTGATAAGTCTGACCAACCTGATGGGTAAGTTCTTGACACTTCGTATTTTGGGTTTTGTGGTTGATAAGGTTTCTTGTCAACTCTGAACATACCGTCTTCTTGTTCACTAACTTCGTATGCCCATACTACCCATTGATACGATTTGGCAAGTTTTGGAGGTATAACTTCAGGTCGTAGAATCAGTCGCTGCAGCAATAATCGTAGGCGTTTTATCTCTGAAGTGCATTCAACTTTTGACTTAAAAGTTTTATCCATTATGTGATTCCTTAACAGATTTCACTGTTAACAAACAACGACTTACACTATTTGCAATAGCATTCAATTCCCTTATAATGCCAAGATTCGCTTAAATTCATCAAGACTTGATACTTGAACCGCCTCACGCAGCAACTCTTTAAGACGTTGACTTTCTTTGATACCTTCAAGTGTAGGTTTTAGCATTTGCACGGCGCTGTGTTGAAAGCGAACATCTAACACATCAAGTATACTTTCAATGGTAGCTTTTCTTTCAAAGTATTGGATAACAGATGATTCGTGCATGGTTCATCCAGCTCCGTTTGATGCCAAGATTCGCTTAAATTCATCAAAACTTGATACTTGAACTGCCTCAAGGAACAGCTGCTTCAATTCCTGCTGTTCTTGGATATTCTCAAGTGTGGGTTTTAGTGTTTGCAAGTTGTTAGGTTGAAATCGCACTTCTAACACATCAAGGAGCAATTCAATAGTTTTTTTCCTTTCAAAGTATTCGGCAAAAGATGATTGGTGCATGGTTTCCTCCGATAAAATATCACGAATGTCGTGAAAATCAAATATAACATCAGACAAAATAACCATAGAGGCGAGATAATCCGGCTTGTCTGCCTCGTCCATTGGGATAGTTTGCGCAACCTCAACACATTCCCGTAACCACTGGTCAGAATCCACCTCCTCTGGCGGTTTCATCAGCGGTGCAAAAGGGATAAGTCCTTTTAGTTTCGCGTCTAAAACACTTTGCCCATCTATATTGCAGAGCCTGATGACTTTATATTTAATGGTAATTTCATACCCTGACACATTTTGGACATATTCCCCTGGGTCATTGCGTCCAGCATTCGGATGCAGATAAATCACGTGTGAATAGATAGGCAATTGATATGTGCGGATACCTAAACCAGCGTAACCTGCTATGCGGTATGGCATCGGCACTTCTGTGCTATCGTGCGTTTGAAATTCAAAGTGAACAATGGCTTCTTCACCACGAATGTTTGCATGTATGAAACTATCCGCCCGATACCATTTCACAACAGGTTGTTCAGTTTCTATTACGCCAATTGCTTTAGCGTCTGGTATGCCGAGATAAAATTGGATACATTCATCAGGGTTTTTATGGACAATTTGCTTTGAAACAGTATCAAATTGTCCAATTAGCTGCGGTGCTACATCTGGTTCAGGAAGTTTACTTTTCATAACGTCTTCGCGAGTTGCTTCAATAAATCCTTCTGTTTACGCGACAATGATTTTGGAATTTCTATAACAAGACGTACTCGTAGGTCACCGTTTCGTCCAGATGGGTCTACTATCCCTTGCCCACGAAGGCGTAACTGTTGTCCGGGTTGTGCACCTGCTGGGATTTTAAGCTCCACGTTTCCCGATAGGGTTTGCACTCGGACAGTGCCGCCTAACGCTGCGGTTGTCATCGGGACTTTCGCATCCGTCACCAGGTCGAGTCCGTCACGTGTTATGGTTGGATGCGGTTGAACTGATATTTTGACTAACAGGTCTCCCGACATCCCAGCACCGATAGCTTCTCCATGTCCACGAACACGTAATGTTTGACCGTCTTTAATACCGGGAGGAATTTTAAGAGTTATACCTTTCCCTTGAACGCTAACTTCTTTCTGTGCTCCAAGCACTGCATCAGCAAAGGAAATAGCAAGGTTAATGCGGAGGTCACGTCCACGATAGGTACGGGTTGTTCGCCGTTGCGGACCAAACACATCGCCGAAAGCATCACCGAATCCAACACCGTAACCTGTCCGCCCAAAAATGTCGTTCAGATTGAGGTTGGCAAAGATGTCGTCCATATTAGTGTAACCTTCAAACCCCATACCGTGAATACCCGCATGCCCACGCGTATCGTAGACTCGTCGCTTTTCAGGATCAGATAGGACTGAATAGGCATTAGACGCTTCTTTGAATTTTTCCTCCGCAGCTTTGTCACCAGGATTTTTATCGGGATGGTATTTAACTGCTAATTTGCGATATGCCTTTTTGATTTCTTCTGCAGAGGCGTTCCGATTAACGCCAAGTATTTCGTAGTAGTCTCTCATAGTCTTCCTAAGGCATGATTATTATTTGCTATCATCTATGAATGCCATCCTACAATAATTCTATTAACTCATCAATAGTAGAGATATTTTGGTGTTGTTTAACAAGCGTGCTACCGAATTCAAGTATAGCGGTTTCTATCCGCAATTTTCGTTGCACATCTTCAATTCTTTCAATGTCCTTGACATGTGCTGCCCCGATGATACGTCGTAAAATTTCCATTCCTGCAAACCCAACAGATTCGTGAAAAATCTGCTGTAAAGTCCGAGTCTCCTGCACCTCATCAGCCATCTGAAATTCTGTTGTGTAAGCGTTCCAAGTTTGAACAATCGCAGTTTTAAGTTCTGGCTGAACATCGGAATTATCCGTGTGTGAAAAATAGGACAAAAAATAGTTTGCCCAATATAATCCAATGTCAAATCCAACGGGACCGTAGAAAGCAAATTCGGAATCAATGACTTTGGCAGAATTGCCTTTTACCATAATACTTCCGGTATGAAGGTCGCCATGTGTTAAACCTTGCTGTGCAGTAAGAAAAATCGTTTTTAGATTTTGCGCTTGTTGCGAGAAAGTGTCATCTGTTTTCAATCGTAAAATTTCAGATTCCAACCCTTTTGTCCAGAAATTTGTTTCGTGTTCAATAAAAGGCAGTGTAAAGACATAGTCTGCGGTTATTGATTGCATGACGGTGTTTGCAAAGTCTTCTCGGTACTTATCTACTGAAGCACTGTCAAGGTTGTCAGCATAAGTTTGGCTATGGACACTCCCCATAAACTGCCCAATCAATTCAGGGATTTTCTGATTGACCTGTCCAGCAATGAGGTCATCTCGCAATAGACGGTATCCGCGAAGATCCTCCATCACTATTACCGCTGCATCACTATCAAAATAGTACTGTGTTGGTACTGCCTCACTCGCAAACTGATTGTAGATTCCAAGTGATAGGGATTCAAAAGTCAAGCGATCAGGCGGCAGTGGATAGTCAGGTCCTAATATTTTAATATAAGGAGGTGCCTGCTTCAAGACGAGTGAACGTTCTGGTTGTTCTGTATCAAAAACACGATAGACAAAATTAAGATTCCCGTCTCCGATTTCCTCGGAATGCAGGTTTGTATCCGAACTAAAAAAGCCTATTTCAGACTGACGTTCGCGTAGATATTGGGGGATGGTTTCTCTGCTTAGTTCCATCTTTGGATAAGGACAACTGACAAGAAGTCTCTATCTACAGCAAGAGTTCTTCTGCAATTTGAATTGCATTTAACGCGGCACCTTTACGTAAATTGTCAGCGACGACCCACAGATTCAAGCCGTTTTGAATTGATGAATCTTCACGGATACGTCCGACATATACATCATCTTTTCCTGCCACATCTATAGCCATCGGATATTTATAATTGTCTGGATCATCAATTAACTGTACACCTGGTGCGTCAGCGAGGCATTTGTGCGCTTCAACTTGGGTAAGTTTCTCGTGTGTTTCAACGTTAATGGATTCAGAGTGTGCGAAGAACACAGGCACACGAACAGTGGTTGCTGAAACCCCAATAGAATCATCGGAAAGAATTTTATGGGTTTCGTTGACCATTTTTAGTTCCTCTTCGTTATCACCTGAGTCTGTAAAGGGCCAATCAAAAGCAACATTAAACGCCATTTGATGGGGGAATCGGTCAAGCGTAATCGGTTTACCTTCTAACGCCTCGGTTGTTTGTAGAATCAACTCGTTCACTGCTCGTCCACTTTTACCGGAAACGCTCTGGTAAGTGGAAACAACGATTCGTTTGATCCCGACAGCGTCGTAAATTGGTTTGAGCGCGACCATCATCTGAATAGTTGAGCAGTTCGGATTCGCTATGAGACCGTTGTGTTCTAAAGCGGCATTCATATTAACTTCTGGTACAACTAACGGGGTATCATCGTCCATCCGAAAAGCACTTGTGTTGTCAATAACTAAAGCACCCTTTTTTATTGCAGTTGGGATGAATTCACGGCTGACAGACGCGCCTGCGGATGAAAAAACAAGGTCTACATCTTCAAATGAATCGTGCGTCAACTCTTCAATGACGATGTGTGCGCCTTTGAATGTCAAGATTTCACCTGCGGACCTGTGTGAGGCCAACAACTTCAAACTACCAACAGGAAAGGAACGTTCCTCTAAAAGTTCTAACATAGTGTTACCAACTGCCCCTGTTGCACCGACAATTGCAACACGATAACTTTCATTCATTTTATTTTTACCTCAAAGTAAACCTTTTATTATATTATGTTACCACAAATTCGGGACTTAAGCAAACTTGTTTTAAATCGGATATAGGTTTTGTAATTGTCAGTAAAATATTGATATTTAGGATAAAGATTTCAACATATTAATTGCTATTTTATAGATGTACACTACGTTAAAAATGAATCAGTAGTAACCATTTTTACAAAACAACGTTTATAGTAATAGATATATCGGATTCTGACGTTTTTGAAAGTTAACGGTTTGGGAAAATTCAGGTGTCCCTTGACAACGCTTGAATTATGTAGTATCATACTAATGTAGAAATTATATTCCGTTAAGTTTTTCTTGACACATTTATATGTGTTTGGTTTAACTTTGTGCTAAATAGTTTCTAACAAATTTAACTTTCAGTCCGATGTGAAAGTTTACATTCATGTGATTCCGAATCCGAGTTTGTGAGTTTTCTCGGCTGAATAAATTTATTTTTTTTAAAAGGAAGTTGAATCATGGCGAAGAAATTAATGAAGGACGACATCATCAATGGCGTCGTAAAAGAAACAGGTCTCACGAAAAAAGATGCGGCTGCCGCCGTTGAGGCGTTCACAAAGACCGTTCAAGATTCCCTGAAAAAAGGCAATTCAATTGGACTCATCGGTTTTGGAACGTTTGAAGTTAGAACCCGCGCTGCCCGAGATGGTCGCAATCCACAAACTGGCGAACCGATCAAGATTGCTAAGAAAAAGGTTCCGGCATTCAAAGCTGGTAAGAAACTCAGAGACGCTGTCTCCTAAACGCAGTAACTCAACTAACATTAGAAAAGTCGTGGAATACACCTCACTTTGAATGATGTATTTTACGACTTTTTCTTTGTTTTGTCTAATATAATCACTTCACAAACCTCTTGTTTTATTCGTCCGCAATAGAATTCCTCCGGTTTTTAAATCCTTGAATTCACCAGAAAAATTAATTGAAAATTGTCTAACACTATGCTATTATTATAGGTGGTATGTGACTCCATTTTTTTGTGACTGAGAGTTCAGTAATACCATTCTAATTGACAAAGTATCATTCCGATTTTGAGTCTCTTTGTAGGAGCGACCTCCTGGTCGCTACCGGGAGGTCGCTCCTACAGAAGAGGGTGTTGCATTCTTAAAACTGATTATCAAATAATGTAATATCATTATTTAGAAATGGTATAATGTCTTGGAGTCAGAACATGTGGGTGGTAAAGAGGCAATTTCAGGAGAACCGAGATGTTAATCAGGAGCAGAGCACCTGTCCGCATTGATTTTGCTGGTGGTTGGAGCGATGTTGCTCTTTTCACAGAAGAATCCAAAGGGCTTGTTGTCAACGGAGCCATCAATCGCTACGCGTATGCAACACTTGTTTGTGATAGCCAAACGCAGTTCCCCGATTCCGTTGAATTACAACGAGTCTTGGACAAAAGGATTCGTATTTATTCCGCCGATTTTGATATGTTTGTTGAAGCTGAAGATGTCCGGCAACTTGAATATGATGGGAATATTGATCTCGTAAAAGCAGCTGTCCGTCAGATGTCAATTCAAATCGGCAGTTTCGATCTAATTACACAGTCAAACGCGCCTCCAGGATGTGGTCTTGGCACTTCAGCAGCTATGGGTGTCACATTAATCGGCGTGCTCGGAGCGCTTAAAGATGTAACGTATCTTCCGTATCAATATGCAGAATTCGCCAGCGGTATTGAACGCCATGAACTTGGTATCCTTGGCGGCAAGCAGGACCATTATGCAAGTGCTGTCGGTGGTATTAGTTTTATGGAATTTCAGGGAGAAGAGGTAAAAACATCACCTTTGAGACTGCCGCCGCACATCCGTTATGAGTTAGAAAAGAATCTTGTGATCTGTTATACCGGAAAACCTCGGCTTTCTGGCAATATTCATCAGAACGTTACACACGCTTATAAAAGCGGTGAGCCGGGTGTTAGGAAAGCTTTAGAAAACTTAAAAGCAATTGCAGAATCCACAAAAACTGCGCTAATTCGAGGACGTTTAACAGATTTCGGTGAACTTCTAACTGAAAATTGGGAGAATCAGAAAAAACTACATTCATCTGTAACAAATGAACAGATAGAAAAGCTATTTAATATAGCAAATGAACATGGGGCTATCGGCGGAAAAGCGTGTGGTGCTGGAGGGGGTGGTTGTCTTCTCTTTTATTGTCAGCCAACACGAGAACATAATGTCCGTCAGAAACTTGAAGAAGCAGGGACTCGGATCATTGACTTCAACTTCGATTTTGATGGGCTTCAAGTATGGCGGGCAGAATAGTTTAACAGGATTACAGACTCCACCGCCGCTTGCCAATTATTCGGTGCACTTTGTGTGCCGTTTTCTATTATGATCCCACATAAAAGAGAAACCTCCAATATACTACTATAGAAGGAAAATTCATGGAAACTGCACATATTGAAACTGATTTGGAAGCTGCCGAGTTTTTAAAAACCGCTCGTGAAAAAATTTTGACCGAGTTGAAAAAACGAATTGTTGGGCAAAGTGATGTGATTGATCAACTTCTTATCGCTCTCTTTTCACAAGGGCACTGCCTTCTTGTAGGAGTGCCGGGGTTAGCAAAGACATTGCTTATCAGCACCTTTGCACAAATTCTTGAACTTCCTTTCAACCGCATTCAATTCACACCTGACCTCATGCCTTCGGACATTATTGGGACGGATATTATTGAAGAAGAAGTAAATACCGGTAAACGTGCTTTTCGTTTTATTAAGGGACCGGTTTTTGCTAACATCGTGCTTGCAGATGAGATTAACCGAACACCGCCGAAGACACAAGCGGCACTCTTGCAAGCGATGCAGGAATATAAGGTTACTGCAGGCGGTAATACTTATGCATTGGAACTTCCCTTTTTCGTGTTAGCCACACAAAACCCGATTGAGCAGGAAGGCACCTACCCTCTGCCTGAAGCGCAACTTGACCGCTTTATGTTCAATATCTACATTGATTACCCAGAGAAATCTGAGGAAAAAGAGATTGTCATGACGACGACCTCTGCCTATGAACCGAATATAGAACCGGTTATCACAGGTGAAGAGGTGTTGAGATTACAACAGATTGTGCGGAAGGTGCCTATTGCTGAGGCAATGGTGGATTATGCTGTTGAATTGAGTCTTAACACGCGCCCGACACATCCCGATGCTCCCGATTTTATTAGGGATTGGGTGAATTGGGGTGCGGGGCCGCGTGCATCACAATATCTTGTGTTAGGTGCAAAAGCACGCGCAATTATGCATGGGCGCTATCATGTGAGTTATGAGGATGTTAGAGCAGTGGCAAAACCGGTCTTACGACACCGAATCTTGACCAACTTTAATGCTGAAGCGGATGGGATTAGCAGTTTAGATATTATCTCACAGTTATTGGAAAAGGTAGAACCACCAGAGGCAAACTGATTTTTCCTCGAACGTTTGTTACGCTTCAGTGAAATAGTTTTCAAATATCGAGGTATAATACGCTACGATGAAAGCAAAAGATACTCTCAATCTACCAGAGCGAAACCCCTATAAAATGGACAAGACCGCATTTTCTGTCACAACGCTTTTTGAGAAATCTGGTGACAAAGAATATTGGTGTTCCAAAACACCGCAGGAACGTATGGAAGCACTTGAATTGATGCGGCAGATCAACTATGGCTACGATCCAACTACCGCTCGACTTCAAAGAGTTCTTGAAATTGTTGAACTCCCATCAGATTAAACGACGGAATAAAATGAAAGATAAAGAACATAATCAAGCCAAATCGGAATTACCATCCGCGCAACAGACACTTTTGACTGCTGAAGACTTATGGAAACAGTCTGATGACGGTTATCGGTATGAATTGGTGAAAGGAGTAATACGTAGAATGCCACTGGCAGGATTTGAACACGGTATCCTTTTGTCTAAAATCGGTAGCAACCTTGACAAATACATTAAAAAGCATCAATTAGGATATGTTTGTAGTGCTGGAACAGGATTTAAAATTTCTCAAAACCCCGATACCGTGCGTGCCCCCGACGCTGCATTTGTTTGCCAAGCTGCAATTGATGAACAAGGTATTCCAAAAGGTTTTTGGGAAGGTGCTCCTCATCTTGCTGTTGAAGTTATCTCTCCAAGCGACACAGACACTGAGGTCGACGAAAAAGTGGATGAATGGTTAATTGCAGGTTGTGAGATGGTGTGGGTTGTGAATCCTCGCCGCGAAACTGTAGAAGTGTATCGGTCTCCTGAAGATATTACCGTTCTGCGTGGCGATGATATCCTTGACGGTGGTGATGTGATTGCGGGGTTTCAATGTCGGGTGCGGGATTTGTTTGTGTGATATAATCGTATTGGCATGCTATTCCTGAATTTGCGTATCATGTGTCTTATCGGTTTCTTGTTTATAGGCATCTAATTTTCGGTGTAGTGTCCGCACCCCGATATCTAAGATTTTCGCCGCTTCTGTCTTATTCCCACCTGTTTCTGCAAGTGTTTTCTGGATGGCTTCCTTTTCAATTTGCGTCATCGTCATGCCGACCTTGCCGATGGCATCTTCCTCGTCTTGATTTGTTCCGTGTATCACCTTAGCATGTTCGTTATTCGGAATAATAGGCAACGGTATAAGTCCTTCGTCAGTGCGTTGTTCAAGTGCCTTGGCGATGGTAGAAAGCACCTCAAGCGTTTTTCGTAGGACTGCTGCAGGGTCCTCAGTATCTGTTATCTGTAGCCAACTTGTGTCATCATCGGGAATTAGGGACGGTATCTTGTCATTATAAGCGGCTGTCGGTTCAAGCAAACGAACTGCTGAAAGGATAAGTCCAAGAATTGTTTTGTAAATGGTTACATTTTCTGTTGCTATCGTCCCGGGTTCTGGATTCACAACTTGTATAGATGTTCCCGGTTCATCAATAATTTGAACAGGAAATTTGGGATGTCCAAATTCTGAATCTGTGGGGAAATCTTTTAGTTCAAGTTCCTCGGAAGTGGCAACAATGATAGCGGTTTCAACGGCATTTTTGAGTTGCCGAATATTGCCGTGCCAGTCTGCATTTTCAAGATAGTTGAGTGCTTCAGACTTTATGCCGACAATGCTTTTATTATGTTTTGTGCTTAATTCAGAGATGAACGCATCTACAAAAAGTGGGATGTCTTCGCGTCTGTCACGTAGAGGTGGAATCTGGATACGGAAGAGATTCAGTCGGTAGTAGAGATCTTGTCTAAAATCTTTTTTCTTAACCGATGTTTCAAGATCAACATTTGTTGCGGCGATGACTCGGACATCTACTTTTACGTTTTTTTCGCCACCGAGTCGTGTGAATTCTTGTGTTTCTAAAACACGCAGAAATTTCACTTGCACTTCGGCAGACATTTCGCCTATCTCATCAAGGAAGAGTGTGCCGCCATCTGCAAGTTCAAATACGCCACGACGTTGGCTCGTTGCACCCGTGAAAGCCCCTTTTTCATGCCCAAAAAGTTCGCTTTGCAGAAGGTCTTGGTAAAGCACGCCGCAGTTGACTGCCTTGAAGAGTCGGTTTTTACGAGAACTATTTTCATGGATAGTCTGTGCAACAACCTCTTTTCCAACACCTGTTTCGCCTGTGATGAGGACAGTCGCATTTGTTGGCGCGACTTGTGCGACTTGGCGCCAGACTTCCCGCATCTGCTCGGATTCACCGATAATGGGGAATGCATTTGGATCGGTAAGTGGTGTTGGAA
>JAPPMR010000794.1:0-1974 GCA_028818995.1 Candidatus Poribacteria bacterium
GTGGTATTCTAAATCTAAACGTCTCACTTCTGCGGAATCCCAGTTTAAGGAACGGTGGTTAGCGTAAGTTTCAAGCCATTTCCGCTTAATAACCCAGTCCAATTCACGCTCTAATTGCATTGGGTCATCTTCGAGACAAGTCATGACGTATTCCCAACGTGCCATTACCTCGTCAGTGGTTGGATCAGATTCTGCCTGTTCAAGATACCTTTTTGCACACTCAAAGTATTGCCATTGCAGTTCAACGGCAGAAAGTCGCTTTCCGTTTTCAAGTTCAATAAGTCGTTTGCAGGCGATGTCTTCGGAAATTTCGTGTATCGCTTGCACAGAATTACGCAGGGCAAAACGTTCGCTAATAAAATGATCTTCAATCATGCGAAGAATGATACCCGTTGTTCCGATTTTCAAAAACGTTGAAAATTCGGACATATTGGAATCACCAACGATGACATGCTAGCGTCTATATTTTTCTCGGTCAGCGTGGGGTTCGTCGCGCGTGTTTATAATGCCGCGTGCGGTCGTTGTAGCAATGGAAATTTCTTCTCGGATGTGTTGGGCGCGCTGCGAAATCTCATAGAAACCTTGATCGCTTCGTTTGACTTTACCTGCGCCTGAATATATCTGTCGGGTGACAAAAAAAGGGATGAGTTGTGATGCTAACTGCCGAAAACTAACCTTTTCTCGCTCCATAAGATAGTTTTCATGACAGCCATAGGTATTTCCTACTGTATCTAAGTTGTTTTTAAAAATAGATATTTTGCCGCGAAAACCGTCCGCGCGCATTCTTCGCTCGGCAGTTGTGGCAAGCCTTGTTACGATTCGTTCTCCTGCTTTATCATGTGCCACTAACTCTATAATATCGTCACATTCTGGGGTAGCATATTCAGGGTGGCACCCAATGTCTTGATAAAACCGTGCGCCGTTTTCTAAAAACACATCGGGATACATCCGCCCAGAAATAATCTCGCGAAACAGATACATAACGACATTCTGAACCGTTAGTTTTTTGCTTTTGTTTTTCTCTGGGGTACAGATTATCCCGTACTCGGTTTCCAATCCGTATATTCTACGATGCATGATTAAAAATCTCAGTTATATCTTCAATGGAAAACCTACGAAATTTACGGCGTCCAGCGGTTGCGTCAAGACACGCAACTTCTATGGTTTGTGGCGATATCTGATATGGTTCCGACTCTTCTGCTTCAACACGTTCAAGAGTTCGTGAAGCAAGTTGTAATGCTGCAGATAATTCTAAACCTTCTGTATATGTCTCTTTTAGAATATCAGTGATCGTTTCTGCTCTGCCGCCTATAACTGCAAATTTTTCTTCTTCGTGATAGGTCCCGTCAAAGTCTACGTAGTAAATCTGGCTACCGACAGCAGGATTTCCATCCACCTCACACACAAGGAGTTCAATCTCTAAAGGTTTTGCATCCCATGCCTGAGCGATCGCCCCCATGTGCTGTGAATATAGGTTCGTTAACCATTTTCCAGTGACATCTTCACGGTAGTAAGTAAAACCTTTTACTTCAGATTCACGAATACCTGCTACCCGAAGTGCCTCATATTCTGCAACACGACCCGTTGAGGCAAGTGCAATTTTGTCATAAATTTCAGAAATTTTAAAGGTCGTTCTGCGCGGGTTTTCGGCGACCATCAGCAGTCCGTCCTTATATTCTAAGGCAACTACCTCTTTCGCTTGCTCAATCCCACGACGGACAAAATCTTTCTTATCTTCCCAAATCTGTTCAGGCGACACGTAATAAGGCGTTGACATTCATAACTCCTCAAGATTTACCGAGTACGCAGAAAAACTCGCTTATGGTTGTTCTAAGCGAGCGACTAACTCCCGGTACAACGCTGCAACGGTATCGTCTGGCACATCTGATACACCTGCTTCTGTAATTAATGTCAAGGTCGGAAAGATTTTCCGAATTAAATCTGGACCGCCAGTTGCGATATCCTCATCTGCTG
>JAPPMR010000794.1:1984-12193 GCA_028818995.1 Candidatus Poribacteria bacterium
CATCTGCTGCATCCCAGAGTGCTTCTGCAACTGCTTTTAGTGCCGATTCTTTGGACATATTCGGTTGATACAACTTTTTTAAAGTTGACCGTGCATCTTTTCCACCAGAACCGATGGCGTAATAAGAATCTTCCTCGTAACGTCCACCGAGTGCATCGTACTTAAAGATCCGTCCTTTGCCCTGTTTTAAGTCGTAACCAGCGAAAATTGGCAAAACAATAAGCCCCTGCATGGCTAAACTTAAATTCGCCCTGACAAGACTGGACAAATAATTCGCTTGCCCATCTAAACTTAAGGGTGCCCCTTCTATCTTTTCGTAAAATTCAACTTGAACTTGGAAAAGTTTTGCTGTCTCAATACAGGGACCCGCAACGCCAGCGACTGCTATTGCGGAGTGTCTATCAATCTTATACACCTTCTGAATTCGTCGTTCCCCAACTTGGTAACCTTCTGTTGCTTGACGATCACCGGCAATAATGACACCTTCGTCATACACAAGCGCGAGGACTGTCGTTCCTTCCAAAAAATTTTGTGGAACGGCATCTTGCAATCCGTTAGGTTGGTTCCAGTTACCGACCTGATCCGGGTATCGGTTCTTCAGAATTTGTAAAAAATCGGTAGTTCCATAATCATGGAGTTTGAGCAATCCTACTGCCCTCCCCGCTGGATGTAGTTCTCGACGAATTCCTCGGAGTCTTCTTCCAGAATTTCGTCGATTTCATCAAGGAGTGCATCTAAATCTTCGGTTAACTCATCAACATTTTCTTTAAGCTCAGAATCGGGTTGTATCTCCGCAGTTTCATTCGCGGGATGGTCTCTGTATTCTTGCTGTTTTTCGCTTGGCATGTTGGACTCCTTTTTTTAAATTAAGGCAACGGAAACTCCGCATACCTTTGTGAAAACGTTATTTGGAACTATTGTTTCAACTGCTGTCTGTATATCAGATGCCGTAAAAATCTCCAGAAAAAAATAGGAAGAAGCACTAAGAATAGTATTTAAATACTACACCTCGTTTTTCCGTAAGTAATGAAAAGCGTACGTGGTGTTTTTCAGGTATGTATACCTCATCCCACCAGTCCGCAGTAATTCTCCGCCCAGCCATCGTTTCTTTCTCCATAAGTTCGTATGCATTAACTGATTGCTGCGGGACAATCAGAAATGACAATCCGAACGACAATATTAGGGCACAGAGTAAACTCAGTATGAAGTATCCCAGGAAAACCAACGCACTCTTTAACATGGATTTTCTTTTTGTAAATACTACCTAACTTCACCTTTTTGGGTAAACCCGTTATCAACAAAATTATTTGCAGTCAGATCGGATCTGGTTCACGAGATCAACGACCGTACAGGTGTTCAATAGTTCACCCACAATTTCTTGTGTGCCAAAGTGTGGACGTTCCATCATAATTTTATCAAAACCGGTTGGACCATTGAAAATGATTGAATTCCAACTCACACTGTGAATTTCATTAGGAAATTTTCGTAAACATGTTCCTCGAAAATATGCACGCGTATCTAATGGAGGATGCTGAATTGCATGTACGATTTCTTCGTGCGTTAATATACGCTCAACATGCCCATTTTTCAGTAACCGTGCATAAAGTCCTTTATCCGGTCGCAGGTCATGGTACTGAAGATCCATCATCCGAACACGCGGGTCAGACCATTTGAAATCGTGACGTGCGACATAAGCATCAATCAACCTTTTCTTGATGACCCAATCTAAATGCTGTCCTAAAGACATCGGGTCAGTTTCTAAACTTTTTAAGACAAAATCCCATTTTTCCAAAACATCTTCAACGATAGACGTTCGTTCTTCACTCGAAAGATGTTGATGTGCAAGTTCAAGATATGCTCGTTGAATCTCTATTGCTGTCCATTTTCGACTATCTTTAAGCTCAATCTTATTTTTGCACGACAAATCACGTGATACCGATTTTACCACCGCAACCGGTTCTTGTAAAGCAAATTGCTTACCAACAACACCTTTTTCAATTAATTGTAAGACAATCGCTGTAATACCGACTTTCAGGTAGATAGCAAATTCGGACATATTTGAATCGCCCACTATCACATGCAACCTACGATAAAGTTTTGAATCTGCGTGCGGTTCATCACGGGTGTTTATCAACGGACGTTCTACCATTGTGCTGAGACCGACCTCTTTTTCAAAGAAATCTGCCCGTTGTGAGATTTGGAAGTCCGTATCGTCTGCGCCGTTTTCTGCTCCTACCTTACCGCTCCCTGTGATAATCTGTCGTGTTACGAGAAAAGGCGTTAATCCGTCTACGATATCCGAAAATGGCACCTTACGAGACATCAAATAATTTTCATGTGCTCCGTAACTATGTCCTTTATAATCAGTATTGTTTTTATAGATAATAATTTCTTGGTTATCCAGCAGCAACTGTTCTGCAGCGAGTCGACTTAAATCCAAAATGAGTTCGCCAGCTTTTTCGTATTTGACTAGATCACGAGCGTTTGAACATTCCGGTGTGCAGTATTCTGGGTGTGCATGGTCAACATAATATCTGCCGCCGTTTACCAAAATATCATTGATAACACTGTTGTTCTCATCCTCAACTGATGGATTTTGACTCTCCTCCATAAATCCACGGGCATCCATCAATGGACTTTCCTGCGCATAATCCCACGAAATCGTTGGAATGTTGCGACTTTTATAGGCGTTCACAACTAACGTTGAAGCCGCTATCGGGTCTTGTTCTCGTGCATTTTTGACAGAAATACCGAACTCTGTTTCGGTGCCGATAATTGTTGGTACTGACATATTCTCTTTCGTCATCAAATAGATTCTACAAGATAAAAGTAATATACCACATGCGTGGAGAATCAAAATGTTGGGTTTTGCTATGCTCTCCTACAATTGCTGCTACAGGTACGTTCCACCTTTGCTGACTCGGACTTCTGGTTTCCTGCGCGTCTCTGGCTCATTAATCAATGCCCGAATATTGACGATTTTTTCGCCTTTTCTACCAGAAATCTTTGCCCAATCATCTGGATTCGTGGTGTTCGGTAGATCCTCGTTTTCATGATATTCTTCTCGAATAGCGGCTTTTATATCGTCAAGCGAAATCCCTTTTTCCTTCCCTTCCGAGTCAATCAAGCGTTTAATTGCTGTTTTCTTGGCGCGTGAAACAATGTTCCTAATCATTGCTCCGCTCACAAAATCCTTAAAAAAGAGGGTCTCGCGTTCGCCCCGGGTATATGTCACCTCAATGAACCTATTCTCATCTGTGGTGGCGTACATTTCGTCCACAGCCCCAGATATGAGATGCTGAGAAATACCATCAGCATCACCATCAAATTTGTCCATCTCTTCCTGCGCGAACGGCAAGTCTGGTGTTAAATAGATAGCAAATATATCTTTAGCACCGTCCATGTTGGGGCGATCAATCTTTATTTTTATGTCAAGTCTACCCGGTCTCAAAACAGCGGGGTCAAGGAGGTCTTGTCGATTACTTGCACCGATTACAATTACATCGCGTAAATTTTCTACACCGTCAATCTCGGCAAGGAACTGTGGCACAAGGGTAGACTCCATGTCTGATGAAATTCCCATGCCACGCGAACGGAACAGTGAATCCATTTCATCAAAGAAAATGACAACGGGATAACCTTCCTTCGACTTGTCGCGCGCCTTTTGGAAAACTTCTCGTATTTTTCTTTCGGTTTCACCGACATACTTATTAAGCAGCTCGGGGCCCTTGATATTTATAAAATAGCCTCTGACATCATCCCTACCAGTCTTTTGTCTGATGCTTTCAGCGAGATTGTTCGCTACTGCTCGTGCTATCAATGTTTTTCCGCATCCTGGAGGCCCATACAGCAGCACACCTTTCGGAGGAGTCAGATCAAATTCGCGGTACTCATTAGGGTACAGATAGGGCATTTCAATGGCATCTCGAATCGCTTCTATCTGTGTATCCAATCCACCGATGTCCGCATAACTTATATCCGGCACTTCCTCAAGAAGTAGGTCATCAAGTTCGCGTTTTGGTAGTTTTTCAAGGAGCATCCCACTGGTATGATTCAGCAAAACGCTATCCCCTGTCTTTAAAGGTTCGTCTTTCAAAGCGGCGGAAACGCGTACAACCTGCTCTTCATCTGTACGGAGATTTACAATAGCGCGATCAGATTCAAGCACCTCTTTTATCTTGACAACATCCCCGTGTTTTTCAGGCGGTTTGATGGCAACGACATTTAAGCCACTATTAACAATGACTTCTTGCCCTACCTCTATTTGATCCGCTTTGATGGCCGGATCAAGATTCACACGCCATTTTTTCCCGCTGATGTCAACATCAATCGTGTTATCATCATTCGCTCCGAGAAAAATACCGTAGTTGTTCGGAGGCGCGCTCAGCTGCTTGACTTTTTCCTTTAGGAGTTCAAGTTTTTCCTTTGCATCCTGGAGCGTAGTTGTCAGTTTGCGGTTGCGTCTGTGTGCCTGCATCAGTTCGCGTGTCATTTCATACAAGCGCGCGTCCACATCCTCATCCGGGGCAGCCCTGAGTTGCCTTCTCAGATCCTCTACCTCGTTCTGAAGCATTTCTATCTGCCAATTCAACTCGCGAATCTGCTGCGGATGGTCAACCGTATTATCTGATTCCATTCCTTCAATATCAGATTTTTTTAGCAATTCAGATGAAGTTTCTCTTTTGCCAGCCATACGACAAGTTCTCACTTTCCATTGAAAAGATTGATGGTATAGTAGACAAAAGCCGGTTTTTTATAACCGACTCTTACGCATAAAGTATAACATGTTGTAAATTTTACATCAAGAAAAAACAATCTATAATATTGAACATCCTTCTATGAGTTCTGTATCATTTGGAAAACAGACAGTTCATAGTGATTATTCTAATTCTTAAAATTCGCCGTCATCAGAATTTTTCATCGTCATTTTCAGTTGCATCCTCAAATTCTGTATCAACTTCCTCATCAACGATATCAACACCCGGAATTTCACCTGCTCCAGCTTGAGAAAGTGAACCGAAGTTTTCCCTGATTTTTTTATCCAGTTCAGCCACCACTTCGGGATTTTGCTCCAAATAGGTTTTCACATTATTTCGTCCTTGACCTATTCGTTCATTGTTATACGAAAACCATGAACCTCTTTTGTCAATTAACCCGTTCTCAACAGCGATGTCTAAAAGGGTCCCCTCTTTAGAAATACCTTTGCCAAAAGTCACATCAAATTCCGCTTCTTTGAATGGCGGCGCGACCTTGTTTTTTACCACCCTGACCTGAACTCTGTTTCCAAGTACCTCTTGTCCTTCTTTAATCTGTTGGGGACGCCGAATTTCTAAACGTACAGAGGCATGAAACTTCAGAGCAAGTCCACCAGGGGTCGTATCCGGGTTACCGAACATGATACCGATCTTTTGGCGAATCTGGTTAGTAAAAATGACGCACGTTTTAGATTTGTTTGTCACACCCGATAATTTTCTTAACGCTTTAGACATCAAGCGCGGGAGCAACCCGACATGTGCATCACCCATTTCACCTTCAACTTCTGCTTGCGGTGTTAAAGCAGCCACTGAATCGACAATCACAACATCAATCGCGCCGCTTCGAATAAGCGTTTCCACAATCTCTAATGCTTGTTCTCCAGCATCCGGTTGCGAAATCAATAGGTTTTCGAGGTTGACACCAATGCTGCGAGCGTAAGTTGTATCCAAGGCATGTTCGACATCAATAAATGCTGCGATTCCGCCCATTTTCTGTGCTTCAGCCACAATGTGGAGTGCCAAAGTTGTTTTTCCTGTACCCTCATGCCCAAAAATTTCTATAATTCTGCCTCGCGGAACACCGCCAACACCTAATGCCATATCAAGCGAAAGGGCTCCAGTTGGAATTACTTCAACCGGGACAACTTCGTTATCAGTAAAACGCATAATTGCGCCTTTTCCATAGGCACGTTCTACTTGAGAAATAGCTTGGTCAACAGCCTTCTTTTTTTCATCAGCGGCTTTTTTGTCTTCCGGATTTTCTCCATTTTCGTTTTTTTTCTGATCGTCATTTGCCATTATCGGCTTTCTCCTTATTGAATTCACAAATTTTTAACGGGGTATAAACCGCACCACTGGGATGTAATTCACTTTTGACAAGCGTAATTTTATCGACTGTCAACAAAGCCCCGTCAATGGTTTCAAATTTCTTAAATATACTGATAAAAGAATTCAAATTCACTTGGTTTCTTAGTCGCGCGAGCGTTAAATGTGGATGAAAACGCGTATCTTTCTCAAAACCAAACTTAACAAACTCATTATTTATCACACGAGACAACTTTACTGTTAACGGTGTTCCTTGTTTTAATCCCACCCATAAAACACGAGGACGCGCCAAATTTGGAAATGCTCCTATCCCGCCAATTTCGATTGAAAATGGTGTTTGACTTTCCGCTATCTTTTGTAATGCTGCACTAATTTCATTGATATTACGGTCCTCTACATCTCCAAGGAACTTCAAAGTCAAATGAAAATTGCCTTGCTTCGTCCACGATGCTCTTTCAATCTTCGGACGAAACGCATTTTGAACCTCTACTATTAAAGCCTGAATTCTTTCTGGTATCTCAATAGCAGCAAAACACCGGATTAAATCAGGTTTCATCAAGACCACCTAAAATAACACACTTTAACACAACTGCTAAACCGTGAACGCTTTTCGGTTACCATATACAAATTCTAAACCGGAAGCAACTGTCAACACTAAAGGGAGATACATCATAAAATAAATCGGTCCGTGGGGTTGCACAACATATTGAGAATTTTCAAAAAAAACAAGTAAAACCAAACTTATAGTTATGACAATGACTTGGGAAGTGGTCTTGTATTTGCCCCACCGATTTGCGGATATTACCTCACCATGTTTTGCCACACACAGGATTCGCAGCACTGTGACAATTACTTCACGCCCAAGGATAACCAACACCATCCATATTGGAATTAAACTTACCCCATCATCTAAGTGTTCAGGTTGAAAAAGGTAGAAACTTATCAGTGCAGTACCTACCAAAATCTTGTCAACGATCGAATCCATGAAACTGCCGAAACTTGTAACACCTTGCTTTCGGGCAATTATACCATCAAGATAATCTGTCAAAGCTGCCAATCCGAAAATGATTGCTGCAGGTAACATCAATTTTGCACGAAAGAAGAAAAAGAAAGGTAGTGTCAACAGTAGCCGTGAAAACGTAAGGAGATTTGCCAACCGTAAAAAGGGATGAAAATTCATAAGTCCTTATTTATCAGAAAGATCAATCACCTCTGCCCCTTTAGGTATAACGAATTTGAATGCATTTGGGGATAATTTTTTATCTCGCTGTATTTTAGATAACTTTACAATTACGTTTCGACGGCTTCCATCTTCATACTCAATCACATGACCAAATTGGACGGGAAGCCACTCACCTTCTTTGACCCAAATTCCGAATATCTCTTTTACATCGCCATGGGGTCTATTCACTGGACTGTCTTTTGGGGTTAACTGAATTTGATGGACACCTTTTGAGTTCGCTGCATCATCAGGAACTAATTTCATATCCCACTTCTCTGATAGTCCGTCAAGTGATTCTCCCATTCCAGGTAAGAGTTCACGCCGCCGGGCATCATTTAATTTCTGTTTATTGACTTGATTAATTACTCGGGCGTAAGACCATGCGTAAGTACCATCTAAAACAATAGTTTTTATAATTTTATCAGGGTCTTTATGGTCTACGTATTCTTTACGGAGTAGGTTAGGTTTGCCAAAAGTAAATTGCCCGTGAGCAACGCCTTTTCTCGTTTTGTATAGTGTGATCTCTTCAAAGTCTGCACTAAAGTTTTTCGAGTTTTCATAAGCCGTTTTAAAATTCGTGTAGATTTCATCTACTGTATAGGTATACCCACTGTAGACGAAGCAAAGTAAAAAGCAGAGTAGAACAAAGCTCCAATACAAGCACTTCACGTCAATTCTCCTATTTTGGTAAATGGGATACTTTTTTGATAAAATAGTATAGCACACGCTATTTTACATGTCAATGATATTTTTGTCCTTTTCTACCTGAATCACTTTCTCAATGTCCGACTCTAAAACATGCAACCGTGTCCAATCAGTCAGTTCAACCTCCGCAACATTTGAAATTAGGACATGCATGTTATGTACAGAAAAGCAGTTACAAACCCATTCTACAAGGGAATTTCGGTAAACTGAATTATTCTGTAAAATGGTATATTTGTTCCCGAAGTCTCAGATAAATTGTAGTAAATTATGTAAATAAGTTTACATATATTCTGCAGGAGCGATCTCCGAAGCGCGACGAAACTACTGTTAGTCGGGAATCGGAGTTCCCTCCTACAAATCAGATGAAAAGTTAATTGTAGAATCCACTATAGTATAATTTACGCGTTGTTCAAGTTAACAATTTGGTGTTTATATTACACATGTCTGTCTCGTTTGGGTTGAAATCCATAACTTTTCCGATACCTGACGAATTCGAAGGTAGAAGGGAACTCCTATTCCCGAACACAACGGGTCGCGATTCGGAGATCGTTCGGACAAAATATGAAAAGTTGTGAAAAACAACAAAACTATCAAGTAATTAGCGTAATTCGTGATTATAAAGACAATTTAATGTTATTTTCTATTTATGAGATACGCTGTAGTAGTCTCAATGGAGAAGGTGTCAATGATGCAAGCGGATTCCACAATGACATGGATGATGCGAGCTATTACTGTGCCAAGGTAGCGTAGAGAACCTCCTAACATATTGCAATCTATCAGTTGCTGTAGGTAGGCTTGTGACATCCAAATTAACGCTAAATACACGTATGGTATTTTTGCCCTATTTTGCCATGTTTCTTACCTTTTGGGATTATCACAATCATTATACTGTCTATGTTTAGAGGCTTTTTTCGGTTACATTTGACTTGGATTCGGGCAATTGCAATCTCACATTTCATCTTCAAGGTTTTTTGTCAATGAATCCATAATATGTATAATTTTTTGCGTGAACCAATCGCCTTCGTTGTGCGTGTGGCTTCTTTCTGATATAAACCTAATTAGACTAATTAGTGCGTCTATGGTTGACGACTGCTCTGAATATCAGTCATCTGCTTTTGTTATATCTGGAATGGAGATTTCTATTTGCTGGGATATATCGGCAATGTTCTTTAGTATGTCGCTCTGTGTTTTCTGTAAACGTGTGTACTCACGTAGGACTTGCAAAAAGTCGGCTGTTGTGGATATTTCTAATGTCTCACAATTCTCAAGGGTTGTGAGTAACTTATCGTCAAGAAGGTTGAGTCTCTCAAATCGTTCTGTTGTCTTTTTTAACGTTATTTTCAGGGTGTCGCGAATTTTCTGTCTGTAAACTGCGATGTATTCTTCACGCAGCATGTTATATAAAACACCATATTTGCTTTTTGCGAAACGATTACTGCTCGGATTGATGTGGCGCAGGTGTTGACGGATGACCTCTCGGTTTTCTGTGGTGCTATCCAGTTTCTTTGATTCTAATAGAAAATTAACGATTTGTTTTGTTGCTGTTCCGCATGCATAACGTTGTAACACCCCGATCACTTCTTCATCTGATAGGGTAGTCTCTTTTTCTTTTCCCATGGTATTATGTCTCCTTATATTTTCGGTCAGTTTGTTTGATGCCTCTTTTACTGTTTTAATCTAAAAAAAAATGGCACGCCTATTCTAAGCGTGCCACCGCGTAACTTTAATAATATGAATTCTTTATGATGTTAAATTATACCATAGATGCGTCCGTTAAGCAATTTTAATTTTACAGATACATTTGAAGGAGTGGTGTGTTATTGTGTTTGTCTGAATTTCGGATTATCTCCAGTATTTTGCGTTGATTTGCCTAATTTTACTCGCCTATAGCGTAGGTTTCGAGATTTTAGCAAAAACTCAGTTCAGTCTTTCCAGTTTGCCTTTGATATTATAATACCAATTCTAAGAAGTAAAGTCACATTATGAGATCTGTCCGACATTGTGAATATAAGAGGCGCAATGAATTGCGCGACTACGAACCAGTTCCTTCATTAATGGTATATTCTTTTATAGAAATGGTATAACCTATTGTCTTGCATGGGTATTTTGATTTTAGCACGGTTTGTATTGCAATTAGTGCAATAAAGTTGCAATTAGTGCAATAAAGTTGCAATTAGTGCAATAAAGTTGCAATTAGTGCAA
>JAPPMR010000794.1:12293-16948 GCA_028818995.1 Candidatus Poribacteria bacterium
TTCTCCCGATTCACGGTCAAATTTTTTGATAAGAAAATCCACGTCTTCCGATGTTAAATTTGGAAATTCAGTACTTATCTGTTCACCGCTAATTTCCGAAAATGAAGGTTGACGTTCGCGTAATCTGTGGACGCAGGATATATCCTCATCAAGGCGTAGGGCTATCAAAGCTAATGCTTGTTTATAACTTTGGAGCGTAGGTCTCCAATTACACTCGTTCAACCTATTTTTCATGTAGTAAGCAGCAAAGTAACAAGCAACCCCTTCTTCAAAGTTGTTAGCCTTATTGCCACCAGTTGGAGAAAGCAAATGAACTGTTTCATGAGCCATTTGATAGCATGCCTGTGACATATTTGTAGCGGCAAATTCGTCAAGTTGGATTACGATGTGCTTACAATTTCCGGGATACCATATTTGGGGAACACCAACTATAAACTCTATGCCGAGGATAGTATAAGAGGAATCCCGTTGTCCGAATAACTCCTCAGCCATCCGAAGCATATCTCCCAGTCGAGACGCTAATGTCCATGTGTAACCACTACCATCAGGCAAGCATTGTGTAACTAATAGTTCACTATTGACATTAATTTGTTTCATCTAACTTTCATTTTCCTTTTACCAGATACGTCGGCGTTGCTATAGGTGCTGCCCAGCAAACAACTGTCACTATAGGCCTGTGTACTTGTTGTCCTACCGAACTCATATCTTTATACCTTAATAGACATCAATAGACATGGTTAATAGACATCAATAGACATCGTTTCTTGGAGAGATTTTGCTGCAAAAATTGTTAGACATAATTCTTCGTTATGGAGTTCATAGACAGGTGTTTTTCCACTCAATTGTTCGCTTTCGTTTAGAATGATGCCAACACCTTCTCCGCGGCGTTCTAAAAAGTGTCTCCGCTTTACCTTTTTCTCTACATCATCATCTAAAGTAATTTCAGAAAGTAAACGTGCTAAGAGTTCATTACGCGTGGCTTGCCTAAAGGGTAAGTCATCAACTGTTAGCGTATTTGCTAATGCCCCTGGGGAATATAACTCAAGACGATCAGCAAACATGAATAGGCGTATTTTTGACTCGCCTTTAGAATAATCTCTGTGAACGACTGCGTTAACGATTGCCTCAAATACCGCACGCATGCTATATTGGGGTTGGTCTATCCTTCCAACGTCCTTACGTGCTGATACCATGTTATGTTTATGAACAAATTTGTATGCATCTATAATCTGTTGGTCAAGTGTTCCTCTAAAATCTTTTGCATCGATCTGGTAATTGGCATCTTTTACTTTACCGTTATAATAGACGGCTTGAATAAAACTGTTGTAGAGGAAATCATCGGGAGTGTCGTGACACATCAAAACGCCCGCAACAGAAGCACGAATTTCCTGTCCCTCTTTAACAAGCAATCTTCTTTTTAGAAGTAAGTTTTCTATTAAATCTTCTGTGGCATCATCTGTAATGAATCGGCGAAAGTATGATTCCCTTAATGTGTCTTTATGTGTGTTTGGGACTAACTGTTCATCAAATCTGATAATTCTTGCTTGGGAACGACTTTGTAATAATCTCGCTAACTGGTCGGTCAGCAATTCTCTTTTACTGCTGCCTCGTCGGGTAAAATATCCATTAGGAGATTTGTGAACAAAAAGGCTTCTCGGCACCTCTGTTTTTAGGACGTTTTTATCATCAATCCGCAATTTTTCTGTGAAAAAGTCAACAGCAGGTTCAATGCTATCTTCACATATTTCAACAACCATTTTTTCTGCCCTATCCAGTTCCGGCAGTTCGAGTCCAACGATTTCTTTGTTGTCATCAATGCCGATGAGTATAGTTCCTCCTTGGGCATTCGCAAACGCAGCGATCTCGTCTGCCAAACTGTCTCTGTGTGGCACCTCTCTTTTGAATTCAATTGTTGCGTCTTCACCAAGTATGATTTTCTCTATAAGTTCAGTTACACTATGAAACATAACTAATCTCCGAGATGAATACGTTTATACCGAAGCAGGTCTGTTTATAAAAATCAAATTTCTACCACCGTGCTCCCGGAAATTGCAACTCATTCATAACAGATCACTCCTAATTGTGTGAATTTGTATTTCCCGAATCTATTATGCCTCAATACAGAGGTGTTGGTTTCAACTGCCGGCTATTCTTCTCATAGATATCTCGGATTCCGTGGTCGTCTTGGATGCTTTTTGCCTCATAGAGCGGGACACGTTGGTGTTTTTTCTGCAAGATGTTAGCAACACTATGTGCCCACTTTTCAACTTCTTCAGGAGTAGTAAGGGGTATCCCAAGTGAGACGAAAGCAGGAACCTTACTGATATCTACTTCATGAATCAGATGCGCTATCAGAGGGTGTGGCTGATCCAAAGGTGGAGCTTCTTTAAAGGGTTTTGCATATCGTTGTCGGCCTCGGGCACCGCCAATTTCATAAGGGATCCATGGTGATGTAAACGTTCCTGGTCCGATGATACCTAATAAAGCAAAAGATACATCTAACCCCCGTTCAATACACAAGGCAGTTTTGATGTCATCATTTTGGGCTTGTGCTGTCTGCATACATTTATCATCTTCATCTAACCAATAGTCAAGTCCTATTTGCTTTAATATTTCACTACACTTTCGTGCCATGAACTTATCACAAACAGTACGTCTATAAGAGATAAACACAATTGATTTTATATCCGGATTAAAACTGCGAACTTGACTGGTTTCAAAGTAGTTCTTACCAAGCATTATTTTTACTCCTATTCTATATCTTCTAAGTTGGTTAGATCTTCTACGCCAGCAAGATCGGCAAGAGCTCGTGAATATTTACACAATTCCACCTGAAGCAACTTAAGTTCTTCACGAAAAGCATTGCATTCAGACTCTTTCTCAAAATCACCGGCGATACTTTTTGGATGCCACCTGGCAGTAAATGGACGAACCACTTGGTTAAGAACTACGACTGCAATTTTCGTAAACTCAATGCAGTTCTGTCCTTGTTCTTTAAGGATTTTTCTCGTAGTTTTAAACAGCGAATAAATACTATCTAACGCTGTTTTCTCATCACCAGATTCGGTGGGCAATGCCTGCGTGGTAATTCTTGTAAGTAACTCAATATACAGTTTCCAAGCAGCTTCTCTGTCGCCTGCTTTGGGAGACCATTCTGCCTGTACAATGCTTGCATTAATTTTCAGACTATCCAATTCCCATTGTTTCAACCAATTTTTCAAATTCATTTTGACCACCTTTCGCCCGAACGGTTATTTTTAAACGAATCACGAGAATTGTCGGGCAGTATCTCTGTGCTTCTTCTTTGTTGGAAAGCGTCATGTATCCAAGACTGCACGGTACTTGGATTTTCGCTCCAATTGTAGATTTTAGCATATCCACATTCAATATTATCGTGGAGTCTTGGAGGTATTGTCTTATAGTCATAATAGACAGATCTTCCGTTGCAATAGATTGTCTTGATGTCATTATAGGGTGTACCAAGAGCATTATTAAGTGCTCCAAAAAGCCCAGAAGGTTTGGGGTACGTCGGCAACAAAATCCCTAATAGCCCGGAACGAGAACTAGCTTTTGTCCATCGAATACTGGATCCAATCTCCCAATCGACAAATTTTCGTTGCCACGTACGGGCACCGATGAGAACAACTGTCACTGTGGAATCTTGCAGATAATTCTCCCGTATGATTTGAAAAATTCGCTCTGTTGAGAGTCTGGTATCATCAATGTCTCCTATTTCAACGGATTCTGAAACCATGATATCATGGATGTCTGAAAACATGCGTTCAAACCAGTCCCGGTAATATTGGTCTTCATCATGGTAATAGCTAACAAAAACTCGATGTCTGTCATTCATTAGACTCCTCCTTTGTAGTTTATGTTTACAAATACTTTTAGGCTCTCAATATTTTTTTATTATCCATCCGTTATCTCATCAGGCAGATTGTCAATTATCCGCGCAGATTCCACACTGACATAAACAATACGCTTAATTGCCGCATCCAAATTGCGCGGGTCAACAAACCAACCGTTCGGGTCATTGACGATACTGCTGTCCATGTCTGTTTTTATTTTGTAGCTGTCAATAAACCATTTTAGTAGGCTTTACTATACGTGGTGTGTATTATCCAAATATTTCAATTCATACCATATTACATCAATTTCAAGTTGACAAAGTTCTTTTTTGATTCTTTCTATGTGGTTAGTTATGTTTTTAGTTGGTTGTTGCTTATCTATACATGAGAACAAAACTATATCTGGCTTTACTCTCTTGGCAATTTCAGCCATATCATTAAAATCCTTTTTACTAAAAAGACTCATTGACTGCTTGACTTCGCCAATAATGAATTTGCCATCCTGAATGCATGCGATATCTATTTCAGCAGTTGGTTTCAAGTCTCCAGATGATCCGTCTTGAGGTTTGGCGAATAAATTTAAATTTGGAGAATAGAGGAAAGAGTCTCTGCTTTCATCAAGTAATTGACCTAAAACCAAAATCAGAGGTATGGTTCCATGTGAAGCAGTCGCAGCATGGACAAGATTATTCAACCTATATTGCCAAGTAAGTTCTGGAAGAAAAGGAAAAGAGAACCTGCAACCCTGGCAGATTAATTGCTGTCCGATATCGTCTATATGGTACCAGTTAGTCGTCCCGCAAT
>JAPPMR010000042.1 GCA_028818995.1 Candidatus Poribacteria bacterium
CAATCGCCATCGGATTGTTCCCGATCTTCTTTTCCGCAGAACCCCACGGCGGCATGAGTCGCGTCGTGTTGGTCCAGCATATCCCGATGTACCCGGCTTCCGCGGCTTGTAGCGCGTAAGCACCGCCGCGCATCCAGTGATTCGTATTTGAAAGCCCGACACATCCAATGCCGTGTATTTCAGCGAGTTCTGTTGCCCGTTGCATGCAGAAATGGGCGTTGACAAGTCCTACTCCCATCTTGCCATCCCACCGTTCTAATGCACCGAAACCCTCGGTTTTCTCTGGTTGCGCACGGAAATCGATCTGTTTGCTCTCCAGTCCAGCAACGAATCCAGGAAAACGATTGAGTCCGTGGGAGTACACGCCGTCGCGCTGATTCTCGGCGAATAGCCTTGCACATAACATCGCTCGCTCGTCGGTAAATCCGACAGTTACGAGCACACTATAAAATTCATCACATAAAGTTTGGAAAGGCACACGTTTCATATGCTATAGTAGACTGTTGCTCCAATGTTAGCTGCTGTTATATTGCGGGTGTTACCACATTTCGACCCATTGCGTGAAGGGTGTCACGGGTTGTGTTTCGCTACGGATGACCCACTTGAAATCGGGATCCTGCCAGTAAATTGTGCCTGGGTGATCACCGTCACGGAGATAGCGAATGTCAATCGCCCAACGGACGATCTGGCTGGTAGTATGTGGTAACGAGCGGTGAAGTGTCAGGTTGTGGAACACTAAGGCATCCCCTAATTCCATAGGACACGTCACGACACAAGAGTCCTCAATAAGTTCGTCCATTACCTCAAGAAATTTCCCTTCCCGTTCTTCTGTGTGATGATTGACGACACCTAATCGATGTGAGCCTGCGACCACTTGTAGACAGCCATTCGTCTCATCGACTGGTACCAATGGTATCCATGCAGTCGGAATGAGCGAAGTTTCGCTGACTGTGCCAAAGTAGCCGCTGTCCTGATGCCACGGGACGACGGTCAATTGCTGACCGGGGAGTTTCGGACGCGCATTGAAAACCGGATGTCCGATGACATCTGTGCCTGTGAGTTGCCCGATTGCATCCACGAGGCGCGGCGCGTGGTGCAGCTCGAAAATTTCAGATGTCGCAACTTGGTTACGCCAAGAACGACCAAAGCGGTTGGCATGTTCACCGGCGACCTGCACGAATCGCGTTTCAAAAGGAAGTTCTGATCCTTCATCTTCGATGATCCCATCCGCTTTCAACTCGCGAATTATGCCATCTACGACACCAGCAAAACTATCCCGCACACCGTTGATGGCAGATTCCGGAACAACGTTTTTCAGTAGTAAGTATCCATCATTTTCCCACTGATCCATCTGTTCAGGCGATAGTGGCGTTAACCGTTCTTGATTGGTACTCATCCGTTAGCTGCTCCTTGCTTGTAAGCGTGTGAGTTCCGCTTGGAGTCGTGCGTTCTCCGCTTCCGCCTCCTGTCGCGCGATGGCCTCCTGCTCTGCGCGTGTTTCTGCGGTTTCTGCGCGTGCTTCTGCGTTCTCTGCGCGTGTTTCTGCGGTTTCTGCGCGTGTTTCTGCGTTCTCTGCACGTGCTGACGCTAATTCCGCTTGTGCTAATGCTGACTCGGCAGGTGTCTGGAGCCAAGCATCACCAACTGGATCGTAAATACCTAAACCCATAACATCGGCAGGGAAATCTAAATTCGGGACAGGGGAATGCAGCCAACGTCCCACATCACCAATATGGAAATCTAAATTCAGGGCAGGGGAATGCAGCCCACCATCCACATTTGCAGAAATTGGGACGTATACACCATCAACCAAGGTAAAACCCATCAGCGGCGATGGCAAATATAACCCTTCTATGTCACATAAGAAGTAGTCTTGGATGCCCAATGAAGCATAAAGTTCCATCTTGTGCCCTAAGTCGTTTTGATATGTGTTTTTGCTGGAAAACTCCATCGCGAAATCGGGGACCTTGCCCTCTACCCAGACGAGATAGTTCCCTCGGGGTTTCTTGCCTAAACCGAAGGCAACCAGCACATCGGGTGAAACCGATTTACGCGGGTCACCCTCCACATAATACATGAGTATATCGCCGGAGACATAAGCACCCGGATCTTGTTTGAAATATTCGTCAAAGACTTGTAACGTCCGCATGAGGATTCGTCTGTGAAGATCACTCACTGCCATCGGTTCTCCATCTTCTTCAGGGTAAAATATTGACGCGTCTGTAGGAGCAGAAGGGATGTGCTCCTCTTTTTCATGGATTGCCATCGGTGTTTCTCCTTTTCCGTAAGATGCGTGAAAAACAGGTGTTAAGCGTTTAAATAAGGATTTATATTGCATTCTTAAGTATATCCACAAATCGCGATGTTGTCAAACAATTTATTACAATCACCGCCGCTGAACACGGCAACACGGTTGACATTTCGGTTAGAAAATGATACCCTATGCATCAAAGGAGGACGCATAATGGCAACTTTAACGCAGACCGAAAACCAGATCAGACCGTTGTATATTGATGGATACACCCACCAACTCAGTTATGCACCCGGTGAGGAGATTGCGTTCCATATCTCAACGAGTGCAGAAAATTACTCACTTGAGATTGCTCGTATCGGTGCGACGCGCGAGGTCGTTTGGCATCAAGATGGACTTCCCGGTGAAGCACAACCGATTCCCGCAGATGCGTCATCGCAGGGATGTGGATGGTCCCCTATCTTTACGCTTGAAGTCCCTGAAACATGGCAGAGCGGTTACTATGAAGGGACGCTCCGGGCAACAGACGGTGGTGGTGACGTTGTCTATCGGAACCATCGCACTGCTGAAAGCACGCTATTTTTTATCGTCCGTCCCGCGAAACCGGGAGAGAATACCCCAATACTACTTCAACTCTCTACCAATACCTATAACGCTTACAACAACTGGGGTGGCTTCAGTCTTTATGGATATCACGGGGCAAGTAAAATTCAGGGGAATCGCGTCTCGTTTGACCGACCCACTCGCGGCATCTTCAGTAATTGGGAATCCGCTTTTGTTGTCTGGGCGGAACAGAACGGGTATACGCTTGATTACGCTGCGAACTCCGATTTAGAATTTCACCCTGAAATGTTGGAATATTACAAACTCGTCTTGAGTGTCGGGCATGATGAATACTGGTCTGCTCCGATGCGCGATAGTCTTGAGGCGTTTATCGCAAATGGTGGGAACGCTGCCTTTTTTAGTGGAAATTCCGTCTGCTGGCAGGTCCGCTCTGAAGATAACGGCAGAGCACTCGTCTGCTGGAAACAGACCTACAATCAAGATCCAGTCTACAAGACTGATGATTATAGTACCCTCAGTACACTATGGAGCCACTATCTGGTAGGTCGTCCTGAAAACGAACTGACTGGTGTCGGTTTCCTTCAAGGCGGTTATCACTTGAGTCATGGACAGTTTATGGATGGTGCCGGGGAATATACGGTCCATCGTCCAGAACATTGGGTATTTGAAGGAACAAACCTCGCGCGAAATGATGCCTTCGGTGGCGAAAATACCATTGTCGGCTACGAATGCGATGGATGTGAGTGGACCCTTGTAGACGGCTTGCCGGTCCCAACCTATCGCGACGGCACCCCTGAAGACTTCACGATCCTTGCGACGGCTCCCGTCCGCTGGCATCCTGATGATTGTGAATGGTACGAACGCTGGGAAAGAGGGAGAACCGGTGCCGCAACGATGGGTATCTATACACAAGGTGGGACAGTCTTTACGGCTGCCACAACCGATTGGTCGCACGGGTTAGCGGGGGGCGATCCCATGGTTGAACGCATCACGCATAATATTCTTCGCCGACTTTCAGTATAAGCACGCGTGTTGTTGAGTTTATATCTCTTTGCGCTGAAATAAGACATGTGCCGCCGCAAATAACGCTATAAAAAAGAGCAACAACAGCGTCACGTCCAGGATCGCGCCTTTGAATGCTTCTCCTAAACGTACTCGATCCTGAAATTTGGGAACGCTTTCAAAAGAGACGGGTTTATCAGACATACCTTCCCTGACGAAAGGAACGTGTGGACTGTCTGGATCCGCGCGATCGGCAGAGATGAGAAAATCATTGAAGGCATCGGCATAACGCTCGACGTTTTCTAAGAAATTCAGATGTCTTTGAAACCCCGTTCCGGCGAGAGATTCAATCGCGTATTGGGCAATTGCTGTCGGTGAGATACGATTGAACTCTCTCGCAATCTGAATCTGGTTTATTTGTGCGTTTAAGTATGCTCTGTGTAATTTTGCGCTTTCTCTTGCCTCCTTGTTTAGAAACTCAGCCCAGAGTAGTGTTGCGGGGGTCGGTGGACGTTCACGCGTAGGAGCTTCATCTTCTAATCCGCGTGCTATGTAGTGTTCTTGGAGTCCACTACGTCTGAAATATACTGGGCTCGGACCCCGACGGATTGATGGCTGGTTCAACCCACTCATGATTGTGCCAAGCATTGACGGCACGAGAATAACCCAAATTACCCATATCAGTAGCAGAATTACAAGGCTTGTTGAAGCGTTATTAACGAGCGTGGATATGAGAAACCCTAAGGCGATAAAGACAGAGATATACATTAAACCCACGACGAAAATACCACTGATTCTGCTCCATTCTTGGGCATTGAGTTGAAGCGTTCCAGAGAGATATAGTAACAGGAGATTAATCAACACACCGCTCATAAAAACAGTACCGAGACTAATAAGACAGCTTAAAAATTTACCAGTGAGTACCGTCCGACGCGCAACAGAATTGGATAACGTTAATCGGAGGGTACCATGTTCCACTTCACCAGAAATCGCGTCAAATGTAAAGACGAGCGCGAGAAAACTCAGAACATTGGAGATAATGAGAATCCAGTCGATTTTTAAGAACACTGGGAAAATATCTTTCGCTTTTATGGGTGGAAATCCACTATATTTCAGTCGCCAGATACCGGAGACGTTGTAGGTGTTCCCGTTTATAACCGGGCTCCTTCCCCATCCTGCCCGCTCCCCTGAGGCGAACTTCGGCAGATTATTTTCACTACCGTGTGCACAGAAAGAGAGTGGTGAAGGTTTCTTGTGAAGTGCACCCGGACCATTCAAAACGAGTTTATAGAGGTTACTGCTGTTCTGCTCAAGTCTTGCTGAGTAAGCTGAAACCTTCCGTCCATATTCTACTTGGCGTGTTTTATATTCGTCGATGTGCCCTACGGCGTTGACAATCATTAAGAAAACAGTGAGCAGCATCGCGAGTGCGAAACGGAGGCTGTTTACTTGCTCAAATAATTCTCGTTTCACAATATGCCAGAGCATCTCAGACCTCCTGCCGACTGAAAATCGCGAGGGTAATCATAAGTAGCGTTGGATTCAAAAGGAAAAGTAGAAATAGGTCGCGGAGTGCCCGGTTCCTGGTATCCTCAAATACACTCGGTGGTTGATAAGAGAATCGTGGGACATCATCCCATCGGACGACCCCTTTATCACTCGCAAACCATTGCCGTGAACCGAACGCCTTTTTATCGTAGAAATAGTCCAATATTGTTTCCCGATAGTGTCGTCCTGCTTCAAAAAAGTCTTGCATTCTCGCCAACCCTGTACCTGCCCACGCTTCTGTTGAGAGGTGATATAAGCCTGCCGGTGAAAATCGGAGCGCGTTTCGGGCGATACTTGATTTACGAATATAGGTTTCAGAAAAGGCGTTCTCGCGTATCCGCCAGACTATATCAGCAGTCCGAATCCGACCGGATGTTAGTTCTTGGAAATAAGCTTTAACAGTAGGCACATAGATCTCCGACGCATCTGGGATGAACGTAATATTTTTCTTTAAATGCGTGTAACTGGAACTCCCAGCACCTGACTCGCTGCCCTTTAGTAACGGCGGGTTCTTAAACGGGTCCCCAGGTGCTTTTTCATTCCAGTAAAATTGTTCCAGGATCTGTTCAATTGCTTGATCCGCTTGTCTTACCCTCTCTTCCGTATCAATGAAGCGATTGACGAGGAACAGACTTACATTTGGATAGAGCAGGGTCAACGCCACCCAAATAAACATTGAAACGATAAGGGAGGTCGCTGTGCGGTGAATCACGCTGGAGATAAACAATCCGATGAGATAGAACGTAGAGATATAGATGACTGTTGTCAGAAGGATACCGCCAATCCGGAGGAAGTCATCCGCATCATAATGAATGGCATTAGATTGTAGTTGCACCAGCAATGCTAACAGGAAACTTATCAGTAATGGAAGGGTCAGGCATAGCATGGCACCTAAATACTTTGACAATACAATCCATCCGCGTCCGACAGGATTGACAAGGATTAGACGTAAGGTGCCATTCTCGCGGTCCCCAGCGATTGCATCGTACGCGAAAACCAGAGCGAGAAGGCTAAAAAGGATTTGAAAGACGGATACCAAATCTATATCGGAAAGCAGATAGCGGAAAGGGTTACTGAAGCCTGTGTGACGACTGACATTACCCCATAAAAATGGGACCTCTCCAATCTTGATTTGGAGCGAGTTTTTCGCCCGCTTGTCAAGTCCCTGATTAAAAAGGCTCAGTGGGTTGGGGGCTCTGTCGAGGGACGGCATGAAAGATGAATACGTTCTTCCGCTAAAGTTACCTTCTTGGTGTTTTTGGAAATCTTCATTATAACTCGCGAGTCTCCGCTCATAATTGTCCGTTAAGACGATGCTCCCCGCAAGCACAAGAGACATAGATGCAATAACCGTAACCAAAAAGCGGAACGTCATTAAATTCATTAAGAGTTCATGTCGAATCAGCGTCCAAATCACTTGTTGTCTCTCTTATAACGTGTTGTTGCAGCGGATCATCCAATCTTCAAATGATGTGATTTTCACTTATACATTTGTATGGATGCACTTTTCAAGCGTTTAGCGGAATTAGAGTTGGAAGGTCGGGATTCGGAGATTCCTCCTACAAATGTGTTGCCAATTGTATGATGACGTGCTATCCTATGTAACATGGATAGGACTTACGCATTCCTCTTAAAGTCCCCCTGATAAGGGGGATTTAGGGGGTTAAAAATACAGAAATTACCGATTTTTTGCGTCTGAATGTCCGATACTTTCTCAATTTGCGTAAGTCCTGATGGAAAAGGAAACGCTAATCCTTCAGCAACGTCAATAGGAGATTTGAACGTCATGCAAAAGGTTGCTGTTATCACTGGCGCAGCAAGCGGCATCGGACGCGGACTGGCGGAACGGTTCGCAGCAGAAGGTATGAGGGTCGTCATCGCTGATGTTGAAGACCAAGCGTTAGCCGAACTTGAAGCGGACTTAAAAACTAACGGGGCAACTGTTCTCACCGTCAGGACGGATGTCTCAAACGCCGCCGAGGTCGAAAACCTTGCGGTGCAAACGCTGGACACTTTCGGCGCGGTGCATATCCTCTGCAACAATGCTGGTGTTGTCTGTAGTCGTCCTATCTGGGAGCATACCCTTGCCGATTGGGAATGGGTGTTGGGCGTTAACCTGTGGGGCGTAATTCACGGTATCCGGGCATTTGTGCCACGTATGCTTACACAAGGGGACGCGTGCCATATCGTAAATACGGCTTCTATTTTGGGGTTGGTAGGTGGGAGCGGCGAAGGCATCTATAAGGTAAGCAAACATGGTGTCGTCGCGCTTTCCGAAACCCTCGCCGATGAATTGGCACAGAAAGGTGCTAATATTCAGGTACATGTACTTTGCCCGGGATGGGTCCGCACAGGTATTCTGGATTCCGCCCGAAACCGTCCGGACACATTACAAAATCCAAAAGTGGAAACGCTCCCACGTCAAGAAACCATCGGTGGTTCTCGAAACGTCCGCGCCGAGATGGAGGCGGGGATGTCACCCGCAGAAGTAGCTGAGCATGTCTATAACGCTATCCAGAACGGCACCTTCTATATTCACACCCATCCTGAGCACAAAGCATGGATTCGCCAGCGTATGGAGCGTATTCTTGCATAGTTTCTGCGTTAAAATATAGAAAGTAAAATGTCTCTTTTTTCTTGACAAAAAAGTGGAAGAGGTGTGAAATATTAAAAGAGGGGCGATGTGGGTCGCCCCATACCAACCAAATGAACTGAGTAAATTTGGTCATTTTGTGTCGGCATTCTTATTTTAAACTGCTCGCCATAAAATGTCAACCCAATTTTTATGGAGGAAAAAATGGCGATAAAAGACGGATTTTTCGTTGCGGATTGCGTTGAATTTATGAGTCGTATGGATGAAGGAGTCGTTGATTTGACTGTGACTTCTCCGCCTTACGATAATTTACGGGATTATAAAGGTTATTCGTTTGATTTTGAGAATATTGCAAGGGAGTTGTATAGGGTGACAAAGTCGGGTGGAATTGTTGTTTGGGTAGTTGGCGATAAAATTAAAAAAGGTCGCTCACTTACCAGTTTCCGGCAAGGTCTGTTTTTCCAAGAAATTGGTTTCCAAATGCACGACGTTATGATTTATCAGAAAAAAAACACGCCTTTTATGCGAAGTAATGCCTACACGAACTGCTATGAATTTATGTTCGTGTTATCAAAAGGGAGGCCAAATACCTTTAATCCGTTAAAGGTCGAAACAGCCAGACATGGACCAGAAATGCTCGTCTATAACAAAAAGTCTGATGGTATAAACAAAAAGACGCTCAAGGAGCTGAAAAAGGAAAAGACACGTACTAACATTTGGTCCTATGCTGTCGGTCTTGGAGGCACTACAAGCGATAGGATAGCTTTCAAACATCCAGCCGTTTTCCCCGAAGGGTTAGCGGAAGATCACATTTTGTCTTGGACAAATCCAGGAGATCTTGTGTTTGACCCTATGTGTGGAAGTGGCACAACAGGAAAAATGGCACTCATACACAGACGCAGATTTATGGGGGTTGACATTTCCGAAGAGTACATTGCCATCGCAAAAAAACGTATAGAAGCACTAAACTTAGAAATGCTATGAAAATAGATGATTTTGTTATTGCAACACAACCTATCAATGGAATTGTTGTGAATTCCGTTGGGATAATCAATTCAATTTGTGAAAAAGGTGTACAGGTCTATTTCATTGGGAGAAATGAGGTCGTAATAGCACCATTTAATTCTCTTCAAGTTATAAATATTGGTGAAACTGGAGAGGAGTACTCGGTCAAAATTTGCAACGTCTGTCACATTCTCAAACCAAAAGATGAGTTTGACAGAAATCAAACCAATGCCAGCGGAAGACCTACCACACGCCCAAGTTGTAAAAACTGTCGGAAAGTTATTGAGGGAGAAAAAATGCCGACATCAGAGCGGAGGAAGATGAATGCAAGACGACCGTCGGATCAAACGGTTTTTATATGCCCCATCTGTGAGAAACGGACAATTGTAGACGTAACTGCAAAGATTGTTGCTGATCACGACCACGACACAGGAGAAGGACGCGAGTGGATCTGTGATAGTTGCAACACCGGTTTAGGTAGATTCAAAGACAACATTGCGATTTTAGAAACGGCTATTGAATATCTGAAACGTTTTGAAGACGATGAATCAGAGGATTCGGATTCACAATAAAGTGTAGAGTTATTATCTTTTGGAGGAAATCTATATTATGAGAACGAAAATCACGTTTTCGATAATTAGTTTTGTGATGTTGCTGATCGCGAGTTTATCCTTTTCCACATCGGTTTTCGCACAGCAGGCACTGGAGAATTCTATAACAAAAGACATCCCGTTGACGCATCCACATATTGATGGTGGTGGTGTGCTAACGTTAGACCTATCTAAGGATTTAGGGCTAACCACCGACGAAGTTGTTGAACTCGTCAAGGCTCTATCTGTATCTGCAGGAGAGACTGGGACACTTGAAGTTGCTACTAAGGGTGGTACAATTGCACTGCTGAAACCAGCAAATTCTTCCATTCATCCCAAGGCACTTGTCCTTCGCGAGATCAAAACCGAACTCGTAGCAGAAGTCGTGGGCGCGGATGGTAAAGATGGGGAGTTTATATTTCGATTGACCCCGCAACCTTTTCCAGACGAATCAATTATCGAGATTAAAAAAGTTGTCTTAATTAAACTTTACAATACGACCAAAAGTCGAATCAACCTACAGGATTGGCAAATTCGATTCACCTATGGTGCGAACCCCGATGTAACAACTGAACGGGTTATTGACAGAATGAGCAATGTGGATGCAAAGACTTGGGCGCATAGCAAGCAGCGCGATCCACAAAGCATATTCTCTGTAAAGAGTCTCATAATGTCTCGTCAGATTGATTTTAAGCTTCTTACCGATCCAATGAAGACAAAGGATGAGCAGTTATCAGCTATTTCAGATGGCACTCTGCAGACAGGTTGGAATATCAACATGAAACCTGTTAAGCCTGAGCCGGTTGGGAATGGATTACCCCAATGGATTGAAATTTACAACCGCAAGGATGGAGCAACAACAATCCGGGTTGAGATGCGTGAAACTGATGAACCTGTAGTTCCCCCTGAAAATCCAGAAGTCATTATTGATCCTGCACCGCCAACTGAAGATTTCTAAAAGAATTAAGCAAGACTCGTTTTGTAATTTTTCTACAGGGGCGGTGCTTCTGTGCCGTCCCTTTTAGTTCGGTTTGAAGCGTCGCTGTCCTTATAGTTTCTCTTTTAAGAAACTGAGTGCCTCGTCAAGAATCAATAAGAAGAAACCTCCGTAAATTATTATTACGGCTTCAAAACCAGACAGTCCGACACCGTTTGTGATTGATGCAATAAAAACAAGCAGCATTAGGATATAAATAACGGCTTGTCTGAAAGTTCGCATGATGTCTCCTTGTTAAGTCAAATCAAGCACACTCCGTGCGACTTCACCTTTTGCCAAAGCCTCAAATGCATCGTTAATCCCTTCCAGGGGATAGGTGCGCGTGACGAGTTCGTCCAGTTTGAGTTGTCCGCCTTTATAGAGCGAGACCAAACGCGGGAAGTCCACATGTGGGCGCGCGGTTCCATACATCGAACCGATAACCATTTTCTCCGGCATCAGCATCCGTGCGTCAAATTCAACAGATGTGTTCTCCGGTGCATGTCCGACGAAGACCGTTACGCCTCTGCTCCGTGTGCAGAGAATCGCCTGCCGGAATGTTTCACCGATCAACCCGATTGCCTCAAACGCATAATGGACACCACGTCCATTAGTAATCTCCCTAATCTGTTCTACGGGGTCTGCTTTGGCGGCGTTAACGGTGTGGGTGGCACCGAACTGCCTACCGAGTTCAAGTTTGTTGTCGAGGACATCGACAGCGATAATCGGTTCGCCGCCAGAGAGGGCGGCACCTTGGATGCAATTGAGGCCGACCCCGCCGCATCCGAAGACGGCGACTGAACTGCCGGGCGCGACTTGTGCCGTGTTGATAGCCGCACCGACACCCGTCATCACGCCACACCCGATGAGCGCGGCTTGGGCAAACGGCATGTCCTTATCGATCGGAATAACTGCGTCCTGTGGGACAAGCGTCTCAGTCCCGAACGTTCCTAATCCGGACATCTGGTCTATCTCTCGTCCACTCGTTTTTATAGCTGGTTTACCTGACCCGTCGGCGGGAAGCGCACACAAGTTCGGATATCCCTTCTGACACATCTCGCAGTATCCACAATTCCGTTTCCATGAAAGGATAACATGATCGCCGACTTGCACTTGGGTTACGTCGCTCCCGATCTCTTCTATAACACCCGCCCCTTCATGCCCCAGGATAACAGGTAACCTAACGAAGGGCCAATCCCCCTTAACGACATGCCAATCGGAATGACAGACACCACTGGCGACCAATCGCACCCGCACCTGATTTGCACTTGGACGGGGTAAGTCGAATTCTTCAATTTTTAAATGCGTGTCGGTTTCATATAATACTGCAGCTTTCATGGGGTTCCTCCGAAGTTTTATATGGCGAAATCCAATCTACTTTTGCTGAAAATAGAGGCTGTCCTGAAGAAAAGGAATTAAGGCAAATGTTATCGCTTGCGTGTAATTTTGCAGTCTGTCCACTTCTCCGTTTGTAAAGAATCCGCTGGCACTCTGCTTCTCTTTTGTGTTGGTATCTTTCGCGAGTTCGTCAATAATGTGTGCTAATTCGATTCCTGCCAAAAGTTTCTCGACAATCCAGTTGGGTAGTTCATACAGACCGGTCGTACCTAAACTGTCTCGGTGCTGCGAATCCAGTATATGGATGACGGTAAATTGGAACCATCTCTTGTGCAGCTGAAGGACTCCGCCTTCAATGCCGACAAAGAAGTTGGCATTGAGGTGCTGTTCGTCATTGATGCGTTTTGCGTGTTCTGCACGGTTCTTGGCACCTGTGAATGTGTCTTCATTAAAAGGCTGGACGGAAACGCCGGAATTGACACGCAATGCCTTGATCTCCACAGGTTTGAAAAATTTTGAAAAACTTTGCCTGGTACTCTCAATTTTTACAATGTTTTCTGAACCGATTAAGACTTTAGTGGGTATCATGTTGCTTGAGTTCGGAATGGAGATTGATGCAAACGGAGATTTCACAAAAATCAACCTTGATTTTGTCGATCGTGACGGTATCATTCGTCCCAGTCCGAGGGGTGGCGTTGCATACGATTCGCCGCTCGGATATGAGCGGGATAAATGGGAGTTTGAGTATGGCGTCCGGGTGGTGCCGGGCAAAACGCTGTTGGAAACGCCAGAGGATTTCCTCTACTGGCGGGCGAAGAACCGGAACCATGTTTTCTGTATGGAGCCGTCGCGCTTCCCATGGCGCATCTTCCCAGCAACGTTTTTGAAGAATCGGATACCCGTGCGGTATATCACGGATGATAAGACCGCAGGGGAAATCATCACATTCCAGGTGGCGGAACAGTAGGTGTCAAGGGAACGCTTTATCGATTGTTTTCTGCGACACCTCATTCCTGACCTTCAATGAGCGAGATGCCTTTTTCAGTGATCCACCACCGATTTACGGCGTTGCTTTCGACAACCCTATCCTCGCGGAGATGATAGAGAATGCCCTCAATCAGCGAAACATTGTCAATATCCTTTCCTCCAGGCTTCTTGATTCCAAACCTTTCGCTAATCTGTAGGCGTGTTAAGTTTTGCGGGTCTCCAGATGTCTGTTCTTCATATAATACGATAAGCACCGCTTGCTTGAGGATTTCTAAGCCGTAAGACGCAAATGTATTTCGTGTGTTGCCGTTCATTGTAAAACTCCAGTGTTGAGTTCTTTAGAAAATCCCTTGATTCTCAAAAACTCATTTTCAGTGATGATGCCGCGGTATTCGATAGGCTGACCATCTCTAACGTGAGATACGATAATATGGAATTCACCGTTCATCCTGAGATGAATGGAAATTTTCGACACGGCTTTTAAGGGTTCCTTTTCTCCAGACACCAAATTTATCGTAATGTCAATGGAATTCTCATATTCAAAGTGTTTGGAAATCATATATCCGCTCCTTCATTGAGTAATGTTTCTGTTTTTATCCGTCCGTTAAACATTTCAGAAAGCACATTAGGGTCTGATATACAAAGGTCATTGATTTCTTCGCGAAAACCTGCGTCGATAAATACCCACTCTCTATCCGGGCGGGTCCGCTCAAACGCTTGGTTTAGAAAATAGTCGTGATTTTCTGAGGCTTGCCCCTCGCTACTACACGGCATAATAGCGATTAGGACTGGGTCATCTGTAGGATGATACGTTTTTACCATCCGTCCCTCTAATCCACCTATAGTCGTTTTACCTATCTTCGCGTACCGACTATCGCCAGACCATCTCCACGCATATACAATATTTAGGGCTTCTCTTATTTTATAGCGTGTTCGTCCTTTGATCTTCTGAAGTATGTGGAATACTGTTGAGTCAGGTATACCTGTGAGTTCCGTTATTTCTGCCCGTGTTGCCTTTGGATTTTCTTTGAGTATTTCAGCAATTGCCGATTCTTTCTCTGGACGTGACGCTTTGCTGATATCTGATTTGTTCATATCAAAATGTCT
This sequence comes from Candidatus Poribacteria bacterium, assembly GCA_028818995.1. Next base: position 13,962 of record JAPPMR010000042.1, read on the forward strand.
CCTCTAACGAACCATTGATTTGATTTTATTCTCAGGAAAACCTTCTCTTTGTAATATATCATCCATCCAGGGTTCAGATTTTACAAAAGCACCTTTAGGGAATTTCTTTTTAATTTGTTCCAACTTTGTATAAGTGTTTTGTGTATCGTCTTTTACTTTTGGCATTATTGTACTCCTTTTTTGCTTGACAGAAGCCTTTAATCTGGTTTCTTAGAGCGTCATTGCGTTGAAATGCGAAATCCTTTTTGGGTTTGGGTTATGGTGATCCCTAAGCTTTGGAGATACATCAAATCGTCCTCGGTGATACGCTTAAGGCTTTCAGTACCACCGTTGGCTTGCTGCCAGAATGCGAGTGTCTTTTGTGTGGATCTGTAGGGGAACAAGTGATAGGCGGCTTCAAGTCCCGCGATTTTCTCGTCGAGCGATAGTGGCATATCGCTTTTGAACTTGCGGTCGTATTCCATATATGTATGCACTTGCGGAATATCACCAAATTTTTCGAGGAGCTGGTTGTACTCCGCTGCATAGAGTTCATCAGGATCCATCGTTGCGGGGTCGCCTATCCACGTGCCGCGCGCTTTGGCTTGGTTCTCCTGAATGAAATCGCTCCACGGATCAGTTTCTGAGAGATGTTCATGGGGTGGGGCATCATGAGTGCGCCAATCTTCAATCAATTCCGATCGGTCTTGATGGACGGCTTGATGGACGGTCGGCTCTTGGGTCTCTATAGGTTCAGGTGCTGTTGTCGGCGGTGCCGCAGCCGGTTGAGGCTCATGAGTGTGTACCTCGGCATCTGGGCGTTCTACGGGAAGCGTAGGTTGTGGGAGATTGTCACGGAAATTTCGGTTGTCTATTTCTACGTAGATGGTTATCGCCGCGAGTGCGAGAAAGAAGAGTGCAAGGAAAATAGGTATTTTCATTCGCTGCCCTTTTTATGTTAACTTGCCCTCATCAGCGATTCAGGCAAGTTTCCTCCAATTAGGAATCACAGTCATCACAACTGGTGTATACGTTCTTGGTCCGACGCTCACGACGATTTATCATAGCAACACTATGAGTTGTACTGCCACCGGAAATTTAGACCACTCTCTAATATAAGATTGTGCTACAATGACAATCTATTTGAAAGGAGAAATCCGATGGCGAAACGAAGAAGATTCACTGCTAAGTTTAAAGCAGAAGTTGTGCTTGAGGCTCTTAGCGGTGAAAGTTCACAAGCGGAACTGTGTCGACGTCATAACCTCAGCGAAAACCAGGTCTCGACATGGAAACGCCAACTTCTTGAAAATGTTGAAACCTTCTTTGAATCGGAAACCGATAAGCAGTCAAGCGAGTCAGCGGAGCGGATCGCTCAACTTGAGCAAATAGTTGGCCGGTTGACGCTGGCGTTGGAAATTCAAAAAAAGCATCGACTTTGTTGGATTGATGCCGTCTGAACAGCGACGCATCGTTGAGACGTTGCGCAAGGAGTATTCCATGCGACAGATTTGTGAGACGCTGGGTTTCAACAAGAGCACCTTCTATTATCAACCGAAAATAGACACCTCTGAAGATGCCCTGCGCGCCGAAATACAGCGATTAGCTACGGCGTATCCGACGTACGGGTATAGACGTATCACGAAGTTGCTGGCGACCGAAGGACACACCGTTGGATATAAACGTGTGGCTCGGTTGATGAAAGAAGATAATCTCTCGGTCTCGGTGAAACGTGTCTGTCAAACCACGAACTCCCTTGAAGGTTCACACCCTTGGGTCAATAGACTGCAGACCCTTGAGATCTCCCGATGTAATCAGGTCTGGGTTGGCGATATTACCTACGTCCGTCTCAAGAAACGCTTCATTTATCTCGCGCTGCTCATGGATGTCTTCACTCGCATGATAAGAGGGTGGCATCTAAGCCAACAGTTGACGCAATCTCTGACATTGAAACCCTTGGAGGCAGCCTTACACCAAAGTGTCCCAGAGATCCACCATTCTGATCAAAGCGTGCAGTATCTTTCAAAGGCGTATCTCTCGAAGCTCAAAGAGTACGGTATTGAGATTTCGGTAGCTCGCAGAGGGTGTCCTTGGGAGAACGGATACGCCGAAAGGTTGATCCGAACCCTCAAGGAAGAAGAAGTTCACCTCAATGATTACGAAGATATTACCGAGGCTCGACAACGCATCGGGCATTTTATCACACACGTGTATCATCGGAAACGCCGCATTCGGCGTTAGGGTATCTGACACCTATGGAATTTCAACGACAAACCTTATCTTAACTTTGCGAAATTTTGGTCTAAATAAACGGTGGCACTTCAAGTCTCATCGCCTTTTTCGTGATCATATTCGGCTTCCGTGGTCATATAAAAATAGCAATTTTGAATATCAGCATCACAGAAAGTTGGATATTCTCCGGCACTTTTGACAAAAAATTATTTTCAGCATTGCTCATAACAACTCCTTTTTGCAGTATGATCCGGGCAGGGATGTGCGCCCTTGCAGCCTCAGAATGCGCCCGGATCTTACCAGACTTCTCGCTTTTCGCGATTCGCGCTGGCGGCGATTTGAGCCATTTATAGGCATTTCGTAGACATGGCTTTTTTACGTGAGCCACCACGATTCGTTAAAATTTTCTTTTCAAAGCACCCCAAGTTGTTATTTTTTTACGTCTTATCAAAAACGGCGCAGCTGCCGCGATTGCTTCCATGGCTTTTCTTTTCACAATTTTTAGGTCGAATTCATCAGTTACCCCATCATCATTTACGTCTGTATCAAATTTTGTATCTTTTCCCATTCCTATTCTGATAAGTTTAACATCTTCTAAATCAACATCCCCGTCATCATTTATATCTGCATCTATAGAGGTATTATTTATACTGACATTTATCAAAGTTATTGTCACATTACTAAAGGCGTTGCCTAAGAGCG
>JAPPMR010000296.1 GCA_028818995.1 Candidatus Poribacteria bacterium
TTGATTTAAAGGTAGTAGGCACGCTCCGCGTGCCGTCCGCTTTACATTTTGTAGGTGGACGGCACACGGCGTGTGCCTACTACTTTGCATACGTATGAGTTTATACGAAAATGTGAAAAATATACCAGAAAAATAGAAAACTAAATAACCCTGATTGACTTACGAGAAATTGGATTGACAAATATAAGGTGAAATGGTAGCATGGAATTATTTATAATAAACACATTTTATGTGTCGTAATAAATTCAAGGTGCCCCTATGAAAATAACAAAATTAGAAACGTTTCTTGTGCAGCCCCGCTGGCTCTTTCTAAAGATACACACCGATGAAGGATTGGTAGGTCTCGGTGAACCGATATTAGAAGGACGTGCGAAGACGTGCGCGCAAGCAGTCGATGAACTTGCACCTTATCTGATTGGTGAAGATCCGAGACGTGTTGTCCATCATTGGCAAGCGATGTATCGTCACGCATTTTACCGAGGCGGTCCCATTCTTACAAGTGCGTTGAGTGGCGTTGAACAAGCATTATGGGATTTAGCAGGGAAATCGCTCGGTGTTCCAGTGTATCAACTTTTTGGAGGACCAACTCGTGACCGCATTCGGCTGTACAAAGGTGGCGGCGATCCAGAAGGAATTAAAGAATGGATTGACAAAGGGTTCACAGCATTTAAAACAGGTGTTGCAGGTGGCAGACCTGCCCGTATCATTGAAAACAAGGCATTCATAGATAGAGCCGTTGACCACTTTGCTGCACTACGTGAAGCCGCAGGCACAGAGGTTGACTTGGCAATTGATTTCCACGGTGCCGTAAGTCCACAGACAGCAAAGGTGTTGATTAAGGCGTTGGAACCTTATCAACCGATGTTTGTTGAAGAACCGATACAGTGCCAAAATGTGGATACACTTGCAGAAATCGCGCGCAGTACGCATTTACCGATTGCAACCGGCGAACGAATCTTTACCAAATGGGGATTCCGTGAGATTTTAGAGAAACAGGCGGCATCCATTCTGCAACCAGATTTATGTCATGCAGGAGGTATCAATGAAGTGCGCATCATTGCGGGAATGGCAGAGGCGTATTATGGTGGTATCGCGCCGCACAATCCACTCGGTCCTATTTCGTTAGCGGCATGTATTCAGTTAGATGCCTCTATACCGAACTTTGTGATGCAGGAACATACAACTCTTGGCGAAGGGTATCTCAAGAATCCGTTTGTTTTCAAAGATGGGTTTGTTGAACTGCCGACAGGTCCAGGTTTAGGTATTGAGCTGGACGAAGATGCACTTGAAGATAAAATTGACCACGATTGGCGAAATCCAGAATCTTACCATCCAGATGACGGTTCTGTTGTAGATTGGTAAATATATCGGACAGACAAACCCTCTCACAAGTTGTAGGTCGGGTAGAGCGGAGCGAAACCCGACATGTTGGGACTGAAACACTATTTTCAAAATTGACTTGAGCTGTTCCTGCGATTCCTTGTGAAACCCACCAAGTTTGCCTTGAAATCTTGATATTGTCGGGTTTCGCTCCGCTCTACCCGACCTACAAACTAACAACTGAAAACTAATAACTAATATGAAATTTATAATGTTCACAAAACATCTGGAAGGTTTAGAAATTCCAGAGATTATCACTGCGTTACAAGCAGTTGGCGTTGAAGGTGCCGACCTTTGTGTTCGTCCCGGTTATCCGGTGAATCCTGAAAATGCTGAGAAAGAATTACCCGCAGCAGCGAAACGGTTTGCAGAAGCAGGTTTATCCATTCCACTTGTTACAACTCCTGGAGATTTTTTAGACCCTTCTAAAGAAGAGACAGTCCGCGTTTTTGCAGCTGCAGGTGAAGCGGGTGTTGAAAATATCAAGCTGGGATATTGGCACTGGCACGCAGGCGATGGCGGGTACTGGGCACAGGTTGATTTTATTCGCAGTCAACTTGATGGATTTGCCAAACTCTCTGAGAAATATGGACCTCGCACGTGCATTCATAACCATTCAGGGACTTCTATGGGGCTAAACTCATGTGCGGTGATGAACCTTGTCCAAGGATTTGCCCCACAACACGTTGGCGTTTTTGCTGATACGGGACACCTGTCAATTGTTGGTGAACCGATTAACATGGCACTTGATATTGTCAGATCACACCTCGCTGTCATTGCCTTCAAAGACCTCGCTCGTTCGCCCGGAATGCGGGGCGGTAAGGTCGTCCGCATGGGAAAAGGTTTTGTTGATTGGGAAACAGCACTTGACACACTGAAAACAATAGAATTTTCAGGACCTGTGAGTTTTCATAGTGAATACGGCGGTGAACCTGTGGACAGTGTGATTGACTTGGCTCGCGTAGACGTGCGATTCATTCGGGCTATGATGGACAAATAAGGAGATAGAATGGGACAATTTCAATTAGGGTTAAATACAAGCACAATTCGTCCTGCCGATTTGATGGATAAAATTCGGATTGCAGGGGAAACCGGTTATACGGCAATTGAGTTGTGGAATAACGATTTATCGGATTACGAAGAGCAGGGCGGTTCACTTGCCGATGTAAAAAGCGCACTTGACGATCATGGGCTTTCAGTGCCGACCGTTATCGCCTTGCACGGATGGCTCAATGCAACTGGGACTGAACTTCAAAATGTATTGGAGGATGCCAAAAAACGGATGGCACAAGCCGCCGCTGTTGGCTCAACTTACATCATCTCAAGTCCACCGCGTGAAGTGGCAGACCTGCAGTTAGGTGGCGAGAATTATCGTAAACTACTTGAACTCGGACGGGAATTTGGTGTTAAACCTGCTATGGAATTCCTCGGTTTTGTTGATGGTGTGAATCAGGTGAAACATGCGTGGGAAGTGATAGAAGTGGCAGACCATCCAGATAGCACAATTGTGCTTGACCCGTTTCATATCTATCGCGGTGGCGGGGAAATAGAAGATATGGAGGGCATTCCCGGCGAAAAAATCGCTGTCTTCCATTTCAACGATGCCCCAGCCGAACCTGCACGTGCAGAACAGACTGATGCAGATCGGGTTTATCCGGGTGACGGTATCCTTGACCTGAAAAGGATGATCTCTATTTTGAAAGACGCAGATTATTCGGGTGTCATCTCGTTAGAGTTGTTCAATCCGAGTTATTGGGAGGAAGACCCTGTGGAGGTTGCTCGGATTGGGTTGGAAAAGATGAAAGCTGTGATAGATAATTTCTAATTTCGGCATTCTTAATAATCGGCAGGCTGTATAAAAGTGCATGCCTTCAAAAGGAGTAGACAAATGAAAAATATCTTGACAAAAATCGGTTATATGGCTTTCGGTGGTTTATTGATATTCCCCATCTACTTTGGCGGGATCACAGTACTTGCACAAAGCGTTGAACGCGTTGAAATTCCACTTGCAACTGGAACTGTTGAACTTGAACCGCGCAGATTAAGTGTAGATGAGATCTATGATAAAACGATTCAATCCTTAGTGTGGATTGTCTCCGCTGTTAATCAGGATAATAGTGTGTCACAAGGTAGTGGTGTGTTAATTGATAGAGAATTGAGATTAGCAGTCACTAATCATCATGTTGTAAAGGACAATGATGAAGTAGCAGTATTTTTCCCTGTGCGTGATCGACACGGAGTTTTGATTGACGAACGCAGCTTCTACATAAATGAGAGTAATCTAGGAGCTCTAACGAGAATTGGTTATGCTGTAGCGGGTCGCGTTATTGCTAAAGATCATAAAACGGATCTTGCGATAATTCAACTTGAGGGACTTCCGGTGACAGCCATAGAGATACACCATGCTTACGAATCTCCTATCCGTAATTACTTAAATAAAAATCCTAATGTGCAGATATTCGGTAATCCAGGAGGTTTGAAACTTTGGAAGTGGGCAGCAGGCTTTTTCCAAAATGTTGACCAAGGAATGATCAAGATCAATGCAGGAACCTATAAGGGTAACAGTGGAGGTCCAGTGGTTAATGATCAAGGTATGTTGATTGGACTTGCCACATTAAGTAACGAGCGGCACACAACATGGGCTGTTCCGGCCATAAAGATAAAAGCCTTGCTAGATACATTGAAACCAATACGAGTTTTCTCACTCAGTAATGACACTCCATTTACAATTCATTATGAAATCGCATGGTTTCCGGGTAATTGGCGCCAGGTTTCACTAGGATCAGATTATAATGCAACTCATTGGTATCCAGATTTAAAAGAACCTGATAGATATTCTAATATTTTATCGGTCCCTGATGCATCGAATAGTATTCCTGAGGGATATCCCAAAGTCCGCTTTGATCATATTGCTAACGATGAAAAGATCACTTACAAAATTAAACCGATACAAACCTACATTAGGGCTCTTGGATATGGGGTTGAACCAGATGAGAAAAAAGATGCTCGTGAATATCATTTCGGTTACAATTTTCTAACAGAGAAACTTGATTTGCATGACTCTGAGAAGAAATGATTTGTGTTAATACGAGGACATCGTCTACTTAGGAGAAGGGTTTAGATTAACAATCGTTCATAAATACGTAGATCTAAAGGAGATAAAAAATGAAATTTGCATTAGGTATTTTTATAGGCATTTTCATTTCTTGTGTTTTGTTTATTGTTTTAGCACCCGATTCTGTCCACGAAGTCATTGACAGAATTCACGGTAATTCTGACTCTAATGATGAAACTTCTACGGTTCCTGAGGACAACTCCGAAGGAGGTGTGGTTACTTCTGATGAAAAACCTGAACCTCCTGTAGTCCCCGAGGGCAACTCTGAGGAAGATATGGGCCCCTCTGATGAAAAATCTGAGCCCGTGGAGGGAAAAAAGATCATTTGGGTCAAGAGCCTTCCTTCTGATGAAAAATCTGAGCCTGTAAAGAAGAAAAGGTATTATAAATCTTCTGCGCCTATAGAACCCCGTACTAAAGACGAGATGATAGATTGGCTGAGTGTGCACAACTATAGGGTAGAAGAGGGACAAGGATTCTACCGTATTTATTGGAAAAATTTAAAGCCAGTTTCTTCAAGACCCACTATTGTTGTCCGTAGAGATGGAACGGTTGTCCCTCAGTATGGTGGGCATAGTGTAGCCAGTGAAGGTAGTATAGTTTCCGTGGGTAATAATAATACATCTACTGTTACTAACAATGGAATAACTACCACCGCCTCTACTAAATATGAAAATGGTTCTTGGTGTATTGAAACTATACGTTCTTTTGACTGGGTTCCAAGTCAGGAGAACATTAACGATGTCCTGTCAAAAGCAAAGAAAATAAAGGAGATGAATAATGAAAATTAGAATAACTTCTCTAATCATTCTTTTAGTCTTAGTAGTTGCAGCGTGCCAAAGGTCCGCACCAGTTCTTAAACCAAAAACGTTCAAATTACCGCTCACCGAAGAACAGATGTTAGTCTGGTTAAAGGAACACGACTTTGAGGTTGAAAAATTAAGGGAAAACCGCTATTCTATTTCTTGGAAAGAAGAATTACCCGATGGACGGATCGCAGGCATCACCTATGGTGGGGATGTCTATAAGGTACTAATTGAGAGCAAATCTAATAATACTAAGAACAAGGATGACAACAGCAAAGATGCCAACACCACACTAATAAATAGGCGAAGCAAATCTAATAATTTGTTCCCTAATTATGAAAATACCGCCCATTTTATCTTTCCTTTAAGACTTGACATCAACACCGATGTCATTGTTTCAAGTAATGTGGAATTGGTTCAATTGCCAATGCCCTCAGTGGAAGGACGACAAGCCAAGTTGTATTATCCTATGCCAATTTATCGCTACAACTATCAGATTAGGAATCTTCAAACGAGTCAGGATCCAGTGAACACTTTTCAAATTTACTATTCAGACAACATAGCCACACATCGGCGCGATCTTCCAATTATAATAGGGGATCTATTTGATCCTGAGAACCCCCAACACCTTAAGATAATAGATGTTAGCAGTCCATCGGATTTATGGGAAACATCGCAGGTAATCGAAACAGGAATAAAAGACTTTAAGAGCACCATGTGGAGAAGTAAAAATATCGGTATTTTACCTAACGAATCGCAACATGGTTTTTCTGTTCAATTGTTGAGTGTTCAGAATTCTGTGAGTGTTCCGGATATTGTCTTGGCAGGTATTGATATAGATAGAAGAAAAGGCGAAAAATCCGATCTAATCGTAAAAATAGACGAAAAAGTGATTAATAACTCGACAGACGCACGAGATTCAGGTATACCCGTTGGAACAAATCTATCGTGGAGTCCTAGTTCTGTATCACTAAACAGTCGGTTTAATTTTGCTGATATGAATGGAATAGAAATGGTTATGAAAATTTTACTTCAAAGCCGCCCACAAGGGAAGGTTATCGGTCCAGGAATAATTCCTGCCGATTGGGGTGCTTCGGAGTTGACGCAAAGATTGGAAACCCTAACATCTCAAAGTGCGTCGGAAGGATGGTTAAATGAAAATACCGCAAGGCAACTGAAAAAATACTTAACTAATTGTAAATCCATGCTCCAGAAAGGACAACAGGTCCAAGCAAAACAAGCGATTCAAGCATTTGCTGATGCTTTAAAGGAGATGGAGATAGATGTAAATTTGACGCAAGAAGCAGCAACTCTCCTTGGAACAAATGCAGCTTACCTATTGACAAAGTTCTAAAGCAAGTTTCACTTCCTAATATTCTACACCAAAGTTGCCACATATAAACCTAAATGTGGCAACTTTTTTGTTTTCCCAGCATACTGTGAATAGATGGGCTACTTAATAAATATGTTGATTTTCCATGAGTATATGATATAATAAAACAAAAACATTTTGCATATACCACACTTTCAGAATTGAGAAAATTAAAAGGAAACACTAAATGAACTATGTTGATGGATTATTATCATCATTAACCCGTGTGAAAGATGCCCGGACTCTACGGACATCTTCGTGGGATACCACAGGACGTAACGATGATGCATGGAATATTGCGCCCGGTGAAACGCGCGTCCTTGCGGATATTAAAGGCCCAGGATGTATCAATCACATCTGGATGACGCAGCCGAATGGGTATCGGAACGTGCTAATTCGGATGTTTTGGGACGATGAGGAGCATCCAAGTGTTTTATGTCCGTTAGGCGATTTTTTTGGTCTTGGAAACGAAATCGTGAACTCTTACGATTCAATTCCATTTTCTGCATCTACACACAGCAACAATCAATTTAATTCAGGGTGCGCGCTCAACTGTTACTTACAGATGCCGTTTAACCGTGCTGCCCGTATTGAACTTGTCAACGAAGGGGACACATCCCACCGCCAATACTTTTATGTTGATTATGAACTTTATCCCACACCACACGGTGAGGATATAGCCTATTTTCACGCGCAATTTCATCGCGAAAATCCTTGTGATGGATGGGGACATGAAATCAAAGTTAACACAGCGGAAGCAAATATCATAAATGCTGAACGTCTTGCGTGGGATAATAACTATCTGATTCTATCCGCAGAAGGTAAGGGACACTATATCGGTTGTAACCTTTCTGTAAGTAACTTTCAAGGCACGTGGTGGGGTGAAGGCGATGATATGATATGGATTGATGGCTACAAATGGCCTCCTGACTTGCACGGCACTGGGTCAGAAGATTATCTCAATCAAGCGTGGGGTATGCAACAAAATGCTTATGCACATAACGGTTCATCTATTCACGAAAACAATACCAACGGTTATCAGACATCCTATGTTTTTCATTTAGAAAATCCTATCCGTTTTGAGAAAGAGATTCGGGTGACAATTGAACACGGGCACGGCAACCATCTGAGTAATGAGACATCCTCTGTTGCATACTGGTATCAGATGGAGCCGCATAAACCGTTTGGTGTGTTACCCGTTGAACAGCGAAGACCTGTGCTAAGAGATGAAGATGGGAATTGGATCATTAACGAGACAAACCAAACGCCATCATCTGACCTTGTTCTCAACGATGAAATGAAACAGAAAAAACAACAATGGCAAGAAAAACAATAGATATAAATTTCTGCCTAAATAGACCAGAGGAGATATAAAATGCTGACGTTTTTCCAACATTTTCTCATCGGAAAAATGGAAGAAGAGACACAAGATGACGAGGAGGTAGTTGATCAAGAACAACCGGAGTCTGAAGATCCCAACGAAACTCCTACTATTAATTTGCTTGAACTTGTTGATGAGAATGCTGAATCGGAAACTTCCAATGATGCGCAGTCGGAATCTGATTCGGATGCTCCGTCAGAGGATACAGAAACACCTCACCCTGAAGAAACACCGGAAACTGCTGAAGCGCAAGATGTGGATGTAGAAGCTGAGATAGAAGAAACACCTGAACCTCAAGAAACATCTGAAAATGAAGAGATGCCAGAAGTTGAGGTGATGTCTGAAACCGAAGATATATCTGAGACAGATAATACATCCGAGTCTGAAGGGACACCACCTGAAGTTGAAGTAATGTCTGAGACCGAAGAAGTATCTGAAGTTGATGAAACATCTACAACTGAAGAAACAGAAGGCACATCTGAAACTGAAGAAACGCCAGAGGAAGAGACGACACTTGAAATAGATGTAGAAGAAGAACCTCTCCCAAGCGAACCGCAAATCCCTTATTCTCTTGGTGAAAGCGAGGAATTATACGACTTCGTTGCGATGTTTGAGGAAAGCCAGCATTCCGGTGCCGAACACATATCAGCAAGTATGGCAGATTCCGCGGGCGGTGTTACTAAACCTGCCCTTTTTGAACATCCATCGCCGACCGATTCTGCACGAATTGTTTATGAATTAGAGTTGCCTTCGGTTGAAGAAAGCGAGGCACTTTTTCTTTATTTCAATATTGGCCTCCGAGATGGTGTCGTATTTGATGATCCACAAAAACAACCCGGAGGTGTTAAATTTTCTATTGAGGTTTCTGGTGAACAGTGTTTCGAATCTGTTTCAACAGAATGCCATTGGACTCAAAACGGTGTCGACTTAACCCGCTACGCAGGCGAAAAAGTGGAACTTGTCTTCGTCACGCAATGTAATGTTGAGGGTAATAGCAGCTTCGCATGGGCATTATGGGGAAATCCGAAACTTCTCAAACTTACCCGAACTGAAGAGAGGACTGAAGACCAACAGGTGCCACCTTCAGAAATACAGTGTGGACTTGCGTTTGCGAAATTGCCAGAAAATCACACAGCTCTGTTTGAATTCAATCGTGACGATTGGACATCTGCACATGAGATCGCGTCTGAAATTCATAATCAATTAGAAATTGAACCGATTGACTTGACACTTTATGCTGCACAACCGAAATTAGAAATCGTAAGTGTGGGCCCCACAGCGGCGATCGTTAGCGCAGGAGAAGCGTTTGAGATTCAATGTGCGATCAGAAATGTTGGTGCGGGACCACTCGGAAAGGACAGCAGGACGCGACTTAGTATCAGTGATATTAAATTACGCCGTGGACGATCCACACATAATGTGAAAACACTTGCGCCTGGTGAAACATCTACTTATGTATGGTACGCGCGTAGTTTCCCACGTCCGAATACGATTAATTTTAGCGTCTCGCTCAAATCTCGTCATATTGAAGGCACATCAAAGATGGAGGGTGTCGTTCATGTCCGCTCCGCGCTGCCGAAGTTTGAAACACAGATTGTTCCAGAACTCCATACCTATATGCACGAAGAACATGTAATATTGGGAAATAAGAACCTTCGTGTCGTTCTCGTCCATAGCGGGGAACAATCCCAATCGAAGAAACGAAAATCCAGAAAAAATTCACAAGAAAAAATCGAGAGAGGTTTTGAATATTATGCAATTTTCGTGGCAAAAGGAAGTGCCTATCAACAAGTAGCGACCTCCAAAATGATTGCTGAGGCAACCTATCTTTCTGGTGATAAGGTTCAAAACATCAAATTTATTCCGAACGATGTTCAACTTGCTGGAAACAGTCTGGGAGAATCTATCGTTCGCATAACAGGTAAACACAAGGATTCTGATGGTGTTACATGGACGCTTCAGTTACAGCTGATCCTTACTGAAGATGCAAAACACATCAAAACAATATGCCATTTAACAGTTGATGGGGAACGTGAACTTCTTGCTTTCCGAGGTGCTGAAATTTACGCTGGACACAAGAGTACTCGCGAAAAGAAAACTGCAGCACTGTTTCCCGGTCTCGAATTCCTTGAAGGTGATGAACCTTCTTCAAACACTCGTGATGCTGCGCCACCGCTCAACAACCGACTGGTTCCACATCCATATAAGATCACCGTTCCAGTGATGGCAGTTGAGATACAGAAATCGGTTGTCGGTATTGCTTGGAATCCGTTGCATAGTTGGGATGGAAACGCACAGAATGTTTCTGCTGTGTTCGCTTCACCCAATTGGCATCACCAAGAGCGAAATCATCTTATGGGGCTTTTTGTCCCGACCGTGCCGGAATGGGTAGAGGAAAATTCACTCATTGCTCAGACATCTTACCGACTAACGCCGGAACAACCTATCACAATTGATTGTCAAATTATTGCGGACGGAAACGCCTCTATCTTAGATGCGATTTCGCATTGGACATCCGCGTACGGCACACCTGAACCACTTGAGCCTCCTCGCAATGACGAAGAAGAGGTCTTACTCTCACGACACGGTTTCATGCATACTGTCTGGGACGAAGAGACAAGGCAATCCAGGCACTGCGTCGATTGGGCTTCCCATAATGAACCCGGATTTGCTACTTTACTATGGTACGATTACCTTGTGACAAAATCTGAAGATGTTAAAGAACGAGTCAAAGAGATCGCAGAAAAAACGATAGCGGATACTGATGCGGGTGGTTTGGCAGCACGAGGATCATGCCACATATTAAGCGGAGAGTTTCCATTCTATTACGGACATTTAGATGCTGCGTTGGGATACTATGAAGCTGAAGTGCAACCCATACTTGAATCTCAAGCAGAGGATGGCAGTTGGGGTTTTCAACCGACATCTGAAAAAACGGAGAACCTTGGGAAAGCTGGTGATGTCGTTCTTGGCACGTGTGCATCAAACGCGTTGAAACTCTTGAAAAATGCACGTATTACCGGCAACAAAACCTCACTTGAAGCAGGTAAAAAAGCGCTTTCATTTATGGATCGTTTTTCGGTGCCACGCGGTGCACAAGCGTGGGAATGTCCACTGTATGAACCGGATATCCTTGCTGCAGCACATGCAATCGGTGCTTATGTGGAAGCACATGAAATCACTGGTAATAAATCGTATTTGAAACGTGCAGAATATTGGGCAACAACAGGACTACCATTCCTATATCACTGGCATCTTCCTGACCGACCCGGCATGCAGTTTGCTTCCATACCGGTTTTTGGAACGACCTTTTATACGCATTCTTGGCTTGGTGTGCCGGTACAGTGGAATGGTCTGGTGTATGCCTACTATTTGCAGCGGCTAAACCAACATACGCGAGATGAAGAGTGGCGTAAGGTGGCTGAAGGCATAACGATAAGTGCCATGTATCAGCAGTGGACAGATGGTGAACTGAAAGGCACATATCCTGATGGATTCTACGGGTTTTGCACTGAAGGTAAAGGTCCGCACCTCAATCCTGAAGATATTATGGTTAATGTCTATACACTCCGTGGACTTGATCCGGGCGTTAAGACAGCAGTCTCAGGTTCAATCCATTTAAGTTCTGGTGCAACTCCCGAAGTCTTTACCGTCTCCCGAAATGGTCAAATAAAGTGGACACTTAACTATGCGGAAAACGAAATAAGCCATACACTGATTACCGGTTGCGAACACGTCCCATCCCTCATCCGCGCACAGAGAGCAGAAAGTGATGATGAAACGGATGATTCTGCATTTGATGTGCCTCAGGTCGATTCTCTTGAAGATGTCACATCCGGATGGCGTTACATCCAAGAAAGGGACGCTATCCTGATAAAACAGGTCCACATTACTGCAGAAATGCAGTTTCAACTTCTTAAAGAGGTTGAATAAATTATCTAAATTCTGTAAAGTGTCTAAAGTTGTATAAATTTAGAATGTAAACGAAAGTCACCGTTTTTAATAATTTACAAACTTTTGTAAATAGGACATATTTGTCCAATAGGAGGAACCATGAAAGCGCAAAAAATTGTATCCGCAACATTCTGCTTAGTTATGGTATCACTGTGTGTCTTTGCTATATTTTCAACAACTGTTTGGGCACAAGATGATGCTGCCGCAGAAGAACCTGCACTGTTTGAATGGAAAGGTATTGCACGAGATATTATTTTAGTGGCAATCTTTAGTATTGTTGGCTTAATCATTTTAATGGTTGGGTATAAGGTCTTTGATATGGCAACACCGTATGACCTCAACCGACAGATTGCTGAAGAGAACAACACAGCTGCAGGTGTTGCAGTTGCAGGTGTCATTATCTCACTTGGTATTATCGTCATGGCTGCTATGGGGTAACCTATCCGTTAACGTTATAAAAGATATACTCATAATTTTGGTTATGAGTTAACAATCATGTTTAGGCGGAGTTTTGACTCCGCCTAATTCGGATTAGTAGAGGTATCTTATGTCTGAGACGCTTTATTGGTCGGAGCAGGATGTCAGTCCAGAACAAATTCAGGAATGGGTAGAAACTTTCCACCGTGACGGTTGCTTATTCCTTCAAGACGTGTTGACCCCTGATCACTGTGCGGAACTTCGGCAAGATTTGGAGTGGGCACTTGAAAACGATCCGAACGGTTTGAACGGTGGAAGTCCAGCAGGGAACATGCACTTGAGCCATCGGATGTTTGAACACAGCAAGGCAAATCTCCGATTATTCGATCTTGAGCCTATTGTCTCCTTTGCTGAAGCACTTGTCGCGGCAAACTGCCATGTCATACACAACAATTCATTCCAGACCTTTCCAGGAGGCGGAATCACATCTTGGCACCAAGACGATGCCCCCCACTATCTCGTCACGGAGGGCGAACCGCCAAAAAACGTAAAACTCCCTGTCCTGCTTTTTACCGCTAACTACTACCTCACGGATGTCACAGAGATTGAATATGGTGGAACAGAGGTCGTTCCCGGTTCACATCTTTTCGGTGCATCACCTCCGAATCCGATAGAAGGTACGGAGTGGGAAGATAAGGTCCAATACAATCTCGGCAAAGCAGGAAGTGTCATTATGTTCAACAATCAGGTATGGCATCGGGGTGGTCCAAATCAAACCGAACGTATCCGATATATCACGCAGGTGACCTACGCGCGCCGACTGGTAGGGCATAAATTCTATCCGTTCATGAATTATAATATGCCAGAATCGGTCTATCGGGACGCAAATCCGCGGCTACGGCGATTGTTAGGATTTCTCAATCATGGTGCTTACGGCTAAACACACTTGTGTTGTTATATTTACTTTTCATAGAAAAAATTTTGTCATTATAGGAAAAAAATGTTATATAGTAAAGTCCATAATTATTTACACACTTTTGCGCTTGTCTAACTACCCCTCGCTTGCGGGGGGATAAAGGGGGGTAGCCGTCATTCATGTGTAAACTTAATTATGGATTCCACTATAATATCATGGAGAGTTTCTTCAGGTTCTACCTGCGTCACTATATCATAAAGGTTTTCATAGTAATATCTTGCACATTGGAAAGGAGAAAACAGACATGAAGTCAATTGCTGTATTCAACAATAAAGGGGGTGTCGGTAAAACAACTTTGACTTATCATCTTGGGTACGCGCTCGCTGAGTTGGGCTATAAAACGCTTCTTGTTGATTTAGACCCGCAATCAAATCTAACACTGTTTGGCTTGGATCCAGAGCAATTACACAATATCTGGCAGATTGAGGAAGTATTTATAGATGATTTTGTTCAAGCACGTGATGAAAATTCTCCATTAGAATTTAAAAATATCGCGAGTGATGTACGTTCTGTCCATTTTCTTTTAAAACCGACTGAAGATGGAACAGATGCACCAGAGGTCTTTTCAGAATCTCTCAAGTTACACTGTAACCTGGGAATGATTCCGGGTAGACTTTCAATACATACTTATGAAGATAAAATTGCGAGCCGATGGAACGATGTTTATGGTGGAGACCCATTAGCAATCCGGACCGTAACACAAATACGAAGTTTCTGTGAAGTGTACGCCAAAAATCATTCCTATGACTATGTTGTAATTGACACATCACCAAGTCTTGGGATACTTAATAAAGTTATCATATCAACTGTAGATGGCTTTCTCATTCCTTGTATGCCAGATATGTTTTCTCTTTATGGTATACAGAATATTGGCAAATCCCTTAAAGATTGGAAGCGTGATTTTGATACGATCTTTCACCTACTCTCCGATGCAAAGTTAAGCCATTTTCCTGAGAAGTTTGTTAGTTTTTTGGGTTTCACAATTTTTAATGCTAGAAAATACACCGGAAGAAGTGAATGGGATTTATCCAAGGCACATCACAACTACGCCAAGCAGATTCCTGCGACAATTCGAAAACATATTGACCCTGACCATAGGAAACACCTAACTGAAGTGCAGTTAGAAACGCCTATCGGTGAAATGGCCGTTATGCACTCCTTTTCAACACTTCCGAATATGGCTCAAAAATATAGAACACCTATGTGGAAAGTTCCAAGTTGTGACAACTTGGAGGTAGGTGATAAGAGCACTATTTTGGGCAATAGTCAACGATTTAAAAACACTCAAACGGAGTTCCATATTTTCGCCAAAGACCTCTTGACGCGTCTTGATCAACTGGGGGTCAATGATGGTTGATGAAACAAATATGGAAACTATTATAGCGCGTGTTGAAAACAATCTCCACGAAATAAAACTCTTTTGTAATTACGTTACCAACTTCTTTGAAACCCATCCAGACTTAACCCAACCACCACAAATCGTTCATTCAGTCAAAAGCCGAATAAAGGATTTGGAACACCTCCGTGAAAAAATACAACGTAAATCGTCAACCGAAGACCCAATCACACCAGAAAATATCTTTGATCGGATAACCGACATCGCTGGTGTTAGAGTGCTTCATCTGTGTCAATCGCAATTCACACAGATTCATTCTGCAATAAAACAAAAATTGGATAGTCAAGATTGGATACTTTATGAACAACCGAAGGCATATACTTGGGACCCGGAATCACAAGATTTCTTTGCCTCTCATGATTTAAAGGTTGATGTGAAAGATAGTTTGTACACCAGCATTCACTATGTCATTAAGCCCAGAGAGGATTCACCTATTTCTTGCGAAATTCAGGTTAGAACCCTTTTTGAGGAGGTTTGGGGTGAAATAGATCACTTGGTCAACTATCCTGAACCAACTGACAGTGTGTTTTGGAAAGAACAGATTGGCGTTTTAGCACGGTTAGTCGGCGCTGGAAGTCGACTTGCAGATTCAATCTGGCGCACCTATTCTGATTCATCGGAAAAATGATTGTAATGAAAGCAGTTGCGTTTTCAAAACAGGGCGAAATTGACGTATTAGAGTATCAGGAAGTGGAACAACCGACTCTTGGTCCTGATGAAATTCTCGTCAAAGTGAAAGCGTGTGCTGTCAACTATCTTGATATTCATGCACGGCGCGACCGACCCGAAATAAAGCAAAAATTAGAAAAAACAGGCACTCCCCACATTTTAGGTTCAGACATTGCAGGTGAAGTAGCCGAAATTTCTGGCGAACATCCCGACCTCGCTATCGGTGACCGTGTACTTCTCGCCCCTTGTATTCCGTGCGGTGTGTGTAGCGACTGCATCAACGGTTATGAAAATCTGTGTGACACACAACAGCTACTCGGATTCCAGACGGATGGCGGTTATGCGGAGTTCGTTAAAGCACCAGCCGAAAATGCGATTTGGATGACGAGTTCAACGCCTTTCGTTGAGATGGCAGCACTACCGATTGCCTATCTCACTGCATGGCACATGCTTGTCACGCGCGCCCAACTTCGCGCGGGTGAAGATGTCTTGATACTCGGTGCGGGCGGTAGTGTCGGCAGTGCGGGTTTGCAAATTGCCAAATTTGTCGGGGCACGCATCTTTGCTACTGCAAGCACTGACGAAAAATTGGCACGCGCGCGAGAATTCGGTGCAGATGTTACCATAAACTACACCGATATTGATTTCTCAGAGGTTATACTTGAGGAGACAAACGGTCGTGGCGTTGATGTTGTCTTAGAACACGTTGGTGCTGCGACCTGGAATCAGAGTATCAGTAGTCTTGCCAAGAACGGCAGGCTTGTTTCTTGCGGCGTAACAACGGGCAACATAGGGCAAATTAACATCCGCAAAATGTATCAAAAACAACTCACCATTATGGGGTCTGCGTTAGGTACGGCTAAAGAACTCAGAAAACTTGTCCGCCTTACAGAACTGGGACTGTTAATCCCTATCATTGATCGGACACTGCCTTTAGAAAAAGCGGCTGAAGCACACCAACTACTGGAGTCGCGTAAGAACTTTGGAAAGGTGTGTCTGCTTCCCTAAAATGAGACTTAAGAGCCGAGAGGTCCCTGCGAATACACAGCATTCTCACCAAACTGCTCAATTAGCCATCCGCGTAACGGCACATCCTCATCAGTCGGAACATAGCGACCATTGTTTCTCACGGCAGCACCGAGCAATTGACGGCGAATCGGATCACACCGTTCATAGAGATGTTCCACCGTCATATCGTCTTTCTGACGAATCCACCGATACCCATAGCCATAAAAAAGTGCCTTCCGTGTAACATTTACGTTGTAAGAAATCCGCAAAGCCAAGGGGCGTCATACAAAAAAAAATGAAT
>JAPPMR010000479.1 GCA_028818995.1 Candidatus Poribacteria bacterium
GACTACGTTTGGTAGGCGGTCAGAACCCGGTGGCAGATCAAGCAGAAGATAATCTAACTCACCCCATTCCGTGTCGCCGATAAACTCCCGTAGTGCCCCTACCTCCATTGTGGAACGCCATGTGAAAGCGTCCTTTTGTGTGTGTGCATTCCACAGTACCGGTGCGTCATCTTCAGACAGGAGCAGATCCATTGAGATAATCTTAGTGCCGAGAGGTGTGATAGCTGGTTTAACGCCTGTCGGAGCATATTCAAGCGTTGTGTTGCGAACGCCCATCATCTTGGCAATTGTTGGACCGTTGATGTCTGCATCAACGACGCCGACTGCAGATCCCGCTAACGTCAGCGCGGTAGCAATGTTGGCAGTAATAGCACTTTTGCCGACACCACCTTTCCCACTCATAATCGCGACAGTATATTTTACAGAGGCCAGTCGTTTACTCAGACGGTTCGCTTGCGCTGTGACTTGCCCGATAATGTTGGAACCGGCATCATCCGGGAGTTCCTTGTAACTTTTCACTTTTTCTGGCCGATAGCATATAAGGCATCGTAACTGCGCAAGTAGAGTGTGCCGTTTGCAATAACAAGCGATGCAGCGACGGTTTCACCAATTGAATTGGTCGCAACAATTTCAAATTCTCGTCCTACCTTAACAACATTGACAATACCATTTCGAGCTGTTAGATAAATATAGCCATTAGCATAGACGGGAGAAGAGCGGTGCAGCTGACGGTTTATTCGCTTCTCATAGAGTTCTTCCCCTGTTTTCGCATCAAGACAGATAAGGGTGCCTCTTTCTCGGCACAGATAGACCAATCCATCATGGATCAGTGGTGAAGGCACATCCGGCGTGCCATCTTGGAGTTTCCAGATTTGCCATTCAGTGTCGGTGATATTGCCTGTTCCTGATGGGTCTAAACCCAAAACGGGGCCGTTTTTTGCTGAAGGAACGACAATAAGTCCTTCCTTTGCTACAGGTGAAGCAACAAGTCGGAATGAACCGTTATAGTTTTCCAAGGGATTCAAACCACCACATCGCCAAATTTCGTTTCCATTTTCAAGATTATGTGCAGTGACATAGTCTGCACCATGCACAACAAGGAATTCGCGTTCAGCATCACGGTAAAGAATTGGGGAGGTGTAAGCTTGTTCACTTTCTCTCCTTGCATCACTTTCCCGTTCATGTTTCCAAACCTCTTCACCGGTCATCTTGTCAAGTGCAAGGACTAACCACGCGTTACTGTGAATAAGTGAAATGTATAACCTATCTTTATAAAGCAGCGGTGTCGTCGACATAATAAAATAGAGATTGAACTTGCCGTAACGCCCCTCAAGGTTTGTTTTCCAGACTTGATTTCCTTCAAAGTCGTAGCAAGCAAGATCACCCGTTCCGAGGAACGTCCAAACATGTTTACCATCGGTTGTTGGAGAGGGAGCAGCAAAGTTTACTTCATCACCGCGGGCGGTCCGGTTACCTTGTGCTAAAGTGCGTTTCCATAGTTCCTCACCTTTCGTACTGACACACATCAGGACAAGTTCTCTTCCGTCAGCAGAAGTCAGGAAAATTTTGTCTCCCCACACAATCGGTGTAGAAGCAGCTTCACCCGGTAGTGGCAAACGCCATCTGACATTTTCGGTTTGGCTCCACTGGATCGGCACATCGGTTTCCTGGCTTATTCCATCGTTGTTTGGTCCTCGCCATTGATGCCAGTTTTCAGTAAAACCACTACTAATTAGGATAAGAAACACAAATAGAAAAACCAACGCGTTACTGACAATATATCTTTGCATGACAAACCTCCACTTTTAAACAACTGTTTTGTAGTTCGTTGTGATATTGTGGGTCATTTACTTTACGAAATTTCAACGATTCTCGTCCGTCCATAAACCCCTATCAGGACCGTTCCACTGGTAAGAAACTATTTTTGATAAATCTCCAACGTTGTACTCTGGGAACTTATATTCTGCCTCTATAACGTAACCTTCGCTTGTGAAAATAGGAAATTCAAGATTGGTAAGTGAATCAACAGGGTCAATTTCCAACCATACATCAAGATCACCGATCACTGTTTTATAAAAAAAGTCAGCAGAATGGCTTTCATGTTTCAGAATCATGATAACGCCAGATTGTCTGACAATACCGTTAGATGAGCGTACTTTTAAACCTACGACAAGATCATCTGATGGTGGCGGATCTGATCTTAACTTAAACCATAAACCTTTGCTTGATCCCTCTGCTGCCCCTTCATTTGGACCAAGTATCTGGAAAGTAATTGTCGGAATCTCAGCCATAATTTACACCCATTTTAATTGTCTTGGATATCACCGTTATTAGACTGTTGGTAATATTCGCCCAACACTTCGTTTGCCAGGCTTCTGCCATCTTCAATGACACGCGCGGCAAAATCAAGGGAAATCTCAGAAATTCCAGCCTCTTGGGCGCGCTGTTCAATACGGGTTTGGGTGATATTTCGCATAAATCCTGCGGGGACTAAATTCAACCGTTCCACTGCATCTTCTGTCCATTCAAGGATACTTTCAATATTTTCAGTTCTTTCAGTGTCTTGAGATTCAGTTTGCACTTGCATGGCTCTGAGTTCAGGAGCATCTTCACGGACAGCTGCGGCTTCACCCATGCTATCATCAATAATCTGGGTGGCGAATTCATTTGTGATCGTGCCAATCTTTTGTGATCGTGCAGATTTTTCGATGCGTGCTTTAACATTGCGCCGCATATAGCCGCGTGGTACGGTACGCAGTGCTTTCTTTGCTTGCTCAGACCATTGCAAACGAACACCGTCAAATGTTTCCTCCTCTTCAGTACCGCCTTCGTCAACTGCGATGTGTTCAATGGAATCTTTGTCAACCATCTGAAAACGTTCTGGTGGAGAACTACAGACAGGACATTTTACAGGTTGTTGATTATGTGCGGCGTAGCCACATTCCCCACAGATATAGGTCTGCACATCACCTGCTTCCAAAACTTTCTGCTCTGCGATCTCTTTAGCAACACGGGTCAGTTTTTCAGAGGAGCGTTGCGGCATAATCGCTTCCATCGCTTTGTCAATAACGCTTTCAGTAATAACTGAATGTCCGCGTTCAATGGCAAAGCGGTGTACTGCAGTTTTCGCAATGCCCCGCACCAATGGGGGGGCTTTCTCCATGCGATCCATTGCTTCCTGCGTCCAAACAAGGGTTTCTTCTGCTTTTACATCAATTTGAGGGAAATAACGTTGGCTTGACAACAGCACGTTACAGGGAGCAAGCCGTAAAAGGTTTTCAGCTGTGCTGCCAATGTCCGAATCTTGTTCATTATGGACACCAATTCTGCCTAAAACGAGTAGCCACGGGTTAGTTTTTCGGGTGTATTGTAGTATTTTTTCATAAGCTTTTCCATCAAGGAGTGTGATTTTTAATTTATAGTCGTGATCTTCTTTAGCAATAGAACGAGCAACTTCAAGATGTGATTGATATATTTTAGCGAGACCGGTATCTATTACCTCTTCGTGCAGCTGCTCTTGTTCTTTAAATCTAAATGTTCTGGCGGCGCGTTCTGTTAGGACATTTACAACGGAATTAAAAACAATGTAGTGCAGATATGGATCGTATACGCCTACTGCTTCCACCTGTTTATTGAACATCTGTCCTAGACGAATTGCTGTTTTCAGTCCAAAAAAAGATTCAGGACTTCCGTCAATTCCAACGAGAATATTGCCAGATTGTTCCTCAATAGGGTCAAGGTTGCGGACAACAAGCGTATCAGTTGTAATGCGGCGGACAACCCGTTCACAGACACCACCAATGAGACTATCCTTGACAGCACCCATTCCGAGTGCGCCCATAATCACCAGATCGTAATCACTTTCGTTGATGTCCTCAACCAGTTTAATATAGTGCTTACCTTCAGGCATCTTCGGTTCAAACGGAATCTCAAGCTTTTCACACTTCTTTTTCATTACCTCAAGATAGGAATCTGAAATAAGCTGAAGTCCCATGGTAATGAGTGTGTCGTGGATGCGGCGCTGCTTTTCGAGTTCTACCTCGTCCTGATACTCCTCTGGCAGCGTATATTCCATCTGCTTGAAGCGAACATCGTGCATTTTTGCCGCGTAGACGTGAGATCCTACCAATTGCGAACCGAATTTCTTTGCAAATTCAACTGCTAAGTTAATACTGGCATCTGAATAGTCTGAATTGTCTACCGGCACGTATATCTTTTTCATAATGTATCCTTACTCGTCTACTATTTCTGTCTTATCATAAGGTTTGTAGCGCGAACCGATAAAACCTCCGAGGATATGCGCCAACAGTGTTGCGGGCCATAGGTACACTATTGCGGTTTGCCATTGCCAATCAAGGACGAAACGTCGTACTACAATATTAAGCACAATTGGAATATATAAGCATCTGCTCCAAGGACGACTGAACTTTTTATACCGCACACGAAAAAATCCAAACGGGAAATGAACTACAAATGCTGCGATGGAAATTAATAGGTTCAGATCCTTCATTTTTCGAGAAGTGTTTTGACATCTTTACGTAAACGCTTCATCGCAGGTTTGCTGCGACTATCGTAGTAGTCGTAAATTTTTCCATTTGGCACCACAAGAACAAACCTTGCGCTATGAGGGAACCCACCTCCATGTTGTGCTGCAGACAATTTAAAACCATCGTTCGCCAATTGGTAAATCTGCTCCTTTTCACCTGTTAGAAAATGCCACTGTTGTTTGTCAGCACCAAATTGCGCTGCATAACGCGAGAGAACTTCTGGTGTGTCCCGCTCCGGATCTACAGTAAAGGAAACAAAATAGACAGCTTGTGTGTCAAATTCTGATTGCAGTTTTGCCATTTCCTGCGTCATCACTGGACAAATCGTTGGGCAGTGGGTGAAAATAAAATCGGCAACCCAAATTTTCCCTTGTAAATCGGATAAACCTAACGTTTGTCCTTGCTGGTTGGTCAGACTGAAATCGGGAACGTTTGCGTAAACTACTTCTGGTGTTTGTTCCTTTTTTTTTAAATAAAATGGCAACAAATTGAAAATAGCAATACTTATAATAATGAGACCTAATATAATCCACGGCAGCGTGCTTTTATCAAGTTTGCGTTGCTCTTGATCACGGTTGTCAGTCTGATTCTCCATAATTGCTGCGCCTTCTGCAGACAGAATATAGCACCTGCTAAACCTTAGTGAGCCGTAGTATCAACGACCTCTGCTGGTTTTTCAATCCCTTCGTGCCGATTATCTGATGTAAGATCGGGCATCAGCATAATTACAAGGAAAACACAGATAAGAAAAGGCGTGATTACGATTACTGCCAAAGTTCGTTTTTCAAGCTTAAGATGCATGAAATAGGCAGCAACTAAGAATGCCTTACCGCATGCTAAGCCGATCAATAAGATGGCTTTTAGGACGATTGAATATTCAGGAATTGCTACTACAATTTCAATTACAGTCAATATAAAAAGCCACAAGAAAATATACATGTATTTTGGATGATCTTTGTGTTCGTCTTGAGCCATATTTATGTCCTCCTACAGTAGATAGATAAAGGTGAAAACCATAATCCAAATGAGGTCAACAAAGTGCCAATAGAGTCCGACAATTTCTACCTCATGGTTAAATTCTGCTGTGTATCTGCCGCGCAACCCATGTATCAATATCACGATCAGATAGATCACCCCACCTGTGACGTGTAACCCGTGGAAACCTGTGATGGCATAAAAAGTAGGACCAAAAAGTGTTGAACCTGCAATAGCACCACCTTTTAGCCCGTGCTCAGGGAGACCAGTGAGCGTTAACCCATGTTTAATCAGGTGTGTCCATTCATACACCTGCAGTCCAAGAAATATAACACCACCTAAGATAGTTAAGGCAAGGAACGTACACATTCGAGATACGTTACCTTTTTGAATTGACTCTAACGATTTAACCATTGTCACGCTACTGCAAATCAATAGAAACGTCATAAAAGCAGTCAGGTTAATACCGAGTATGTCACTTGGTGGAACCCATCCAATTACACCAGCACCTGCCCGGATTGCTGCATAAGCCGCAAGCAGCGCACCAAACGACATGGTATCGCCAATCAGGAAAATCCACATGCCGAGTTTACCGAGACTATCGGGCGTAAGCGAAGGTTCGTATACGTCTTCAGTATGTTCTAAAGTGGTAGCTTGTTCCACTATACTAAACTCCTTTTCTATTGTTTAGATATTGCCTCATAAAAAGCATTCAGAGGCATTTGTCCACGCTAAAATTTACGAATAGATTATAATAATTACTAATGAGTACCCGCTTGAAGTCGGGCATCCGCAATTGCTGCAATTTCACTATCAATCTCAAACCCGATAAAATCTCGTCCTTCTTTACATGCCGCGATCCCTGTAGAACCAGATCCTGCAAAGGGATCACACACGACAGTACCTTCTGCAGAGAAAATTCTGATTAAGTGCCGCAATAAAGGCACTGGTTTGGCAGCAATATGTCCAAACTTCTCCCGAGGTTTAGATACAGGTATGACAGTTCCTGGAAAGCGGTTGTTCTCCACAACTGGGTCTGATACGTCAATGAGTCCGGTCTGGTGTTGCATCCAATTGTCTACGAACGTGCCTTCACGGGGAGACTGTGCAAGAATGATAAGTTCCATTTGTGGCTTGAGTTGCGGTGTTTTCCTGCCGCCCAAAGCCTTGATTATTTTCTCCTTTTCATCTACCGGTAAGTCTCGTTTTCTGACAAAATGGTCTTGTGTAAATGCTTTTGCCTGTCCTTCGTATCGCCACGCTAACATATCCGGAATTTCAAAACCGGCATCCTCAATTGCAAGCGTTGCCCGATGCGAAAGCCTGGGATGTGAAAAACAGAGTACAAACCCGCCCGGCTTGATTATACGAAACCACTGTTCCGCAATCGGTTTCAAAAATCGGTATAGATTCCGTCCCTGTGCGGGATCAAACTTCATTCCAACAGGGATTCCGCCGACTACGCCTTTTTTGAGTCTTGATTTTATTCGTTGTGTATCCCAACTGTCGTCCATTCCATCAAGAAAATAGGGCGGGTCCGTTAGAATGAGAGACACACTTTGCGGTGCAATCTTAAGCATCCCTTCTCGGCAGTCAATACACTGAATCCAAGAACTGACACTTTTCTTATTTGTAGCACCGCTTGACATATTTTTCCTTTTGAGGACAGCGTTTTACGCATTCAGGTTTCTGTTTGCCCGGCGGTAATGATAGAACACACTACCACCGATAATTCCAAAAACCGTGAACGGCATCGCCATCATAAATAGCACACTCCAATTAAAACCTCGTGCAATCGGTTCGTCAAGGTTTTTACAAGCGGGACATGCCTCAAGTGTAACCGGAATGATTATGCCTGCAATCCCAACAAGTAAAATCCATACGAGAATTTGGCGAATCATAACATCTCCATTAAACAAGGTATACCAAAACATAAAGAATCGGCCACAGCGCGACCACATAAACCCAATAAATTGCACACGTTTCAACACCAGTATAACGGACAGCTGTAAACTTGCCTGCTACTGCCTTACCAACAACAATTGCTAACCAAATCACTGCTCCTAATACGTGCACTGCATGGCAACCGATAAGCACATAGAAGATACCACCATATATGCCAGATTGAAGCGTTAATCCTTTGTGAACAAGTTGTATCCATTCGCTGCCTTGGATTACCAAAAAAAGTAGTCCCAATATTCCTGTGAACATCAACCAAATGCGTAGTTGCTTGACTTGATCTTGCTGAACTGCACGTAGTGCCAGAAACATTGTCAGACCGCTTATAATCAGAAGTAAGGTATTGGCACCCGTTATTAAGCGTGGGAGTTGGATATCAGCGTGCGACAATGGCGGCCAGGTCAAATTTCCCATCCGAAACACCAAAAATGCCCCAATCAGACCGACGAATAACATCGTCTCAGCACCGAGCAGGATTAAAACTCCCAATTTAGCATTGCTTAATGGGCGACTTTTGGTCATTTCCAATTCTCACTATGTATCATCATTCGCGTAATCTACGAGCTATTCTTTTTCCAATCTTTACAAGTACCGGTTTGACAATCTTGACAATTATCTCAACAAGTGATGCACCTATCAGAAAGACCCCAATGCCACCGGCAATTATTGTGGTACTCCAGTAAACTATTCTTTTTATCGGTGGAGATGCTTCAAATCCTAAAACAAGCCCTACCGTTGAAATGGTAAATATGCCGACAAACACGAGGCATAATATAATACCAACTTTCCGATTTCGCCTGCGACTTTCCTGCTTTTCCATTTGAAGACTCCTATGATCACACTATATTTTGTCAATTGCCATCGTAATAAATATCAGTGGTAAATACAGCAAAGATGCGTACAACACATATCGTGCCGCTTTTACAGAGTGTGTTTTCTGTAAATAAACACCGCTTGCCAGAAACATCCCACCTACGAGTAGTGCAGCAAAAAAATATATTCCTCCTGCTATGTTGAACAGCGTAGGAAGAAGTCCAATACCAAAGAGTGCTACACAGTTAATTACGATTTGATGACGTGTGCTTGCGCCATCCGGATGGATAACAGGCAACAACTTTAATCCTGCATTTGCATAGTCCTCACGATAGATATAGGCTATTGCGAGCGAATGCGGAAGTTGCCATAGAAAGAGAATGGCAAATAATACTCCTGCTGCTCCCGAAAGTGAACCTTGTGCTGCTACCCATCCAACTACAGGCGGTAATGCACCCGGAACTGCACCGATTAGCGTACATAATGACGTTTTCCGCTTAAGTGGCGTATATACAAACAGATAACTCACAACTATTAGGGAAATAACTAACCCGCTTAGCGGATTTACGAGAAACGTCAGATAAAGCATTCCGCTTCCTGTCAGAAATGCACAAAAAAGCAGTGCTTCCATGGGATGCATCCTACCTGCAGGAAGTGGTCTTTGCTGTGTCCGTTCCATTCGCGAATCTATATCGCGTTCTAAATATTGATTAAGTCCTAAAACTCCAGCGGCTGTCAAACCAGCCCCGACAAGTGTATGTAGGAAAAGCATCCAATTTACTGGATGTTGTGTGCCGAGATAAAAACCTGCAGCGGTAGTAATTAATATCATTGCTACCAATCGCGGCTTAGTGAGTTCAATATAGTCCTCCACTCGCCTAACGAAAACGAAGGTTTTTGATGGCGGATTTGCCGCTTCTGTTTTATCTGGTAATGTTGCTGTTGTTGAACGCATTATGTAATCTCATTCTGTAACCAACGAACTGGTAACAGGTGTTTCCATAGCAATTGAAGTATCTGTAAACCGATAAATTTTCAATGTAATCACAAAACTACTCACTAACATGAGTGCTCCGACTGCTACGTGGGCAGTCGTGACGATATCTGTAAGTAGTGCTGATATTGTTGCACCAACGGTTGTTAATTTCGTGACATAAGCACCGAGACCAAGCATCAACTGCACCGCAAGTAATCCAAGTAATAGCAAAGGCAATGTCTGACCTATTCTTTCGGTATTCTCGTTCACACTAAAGAGACATCTAACCAATAGAAAAATATGCACCGTTACCAAGAATGCAAATAGGAGATGTGCGTCAAGTCTATTTCCAGTATGTCGTAAAATTGCTCCGAAGATGAGTTGAACGTATATCAGACAAGTTGTAATTAAGCTCAACCGTCGTAATTTCTTTGCTGAAACAGTATGAACAGTACTTCCAGGCTGATTTTGATTTTCAAACCAGGCACGAGAAGTGAACCAACATATTCCACACAGCAGCGCGAAAAATGCTTGTGCGAGACACGCATGGACTATTGCGTGTACTATTGCTAAATTACGACTCAACTCGGTAGCCTCAGTCCCATCAAGTAGTACCCGTAGTCCACCGAGAATACCCTGCACAATAACACCGATTAGGGCAGCAAACCCAAGCCATTTTATCCACCTACGTGAATCTTTGACCAATAACATGATTAGCAGTCCAATCGTCAACAGACCGACTAACGAACCCATCAAGCGATGGCTGTGTTCATATAAAATCCCACCTACCATTTCGGATAATGGATACAAAAACATGTTGTATCCAAAAGTTGTCGGCCAATCTGGTACTGTCAATCCTGACTCGGTGCTTGTAACAATCCCTCCAATGATAATCAACAGAAACGTCGCTCCTGCGGTGAGGAGTGCAATCCGATGTAGCCAGGGGCTATAACTGATTTGTTTCTTCATGTTAATTACTGCAGAACATTTTCTTATAGGTGCGGTTAAAAACCGCACCTAACGGTAGAAATACTTATACCACTAATCTCCAGCACTTGCTGGTGCATGTTCAGGTTGTGCTTGCGGAATGAAATCAGATTCTTCGCCTGGGACGCTGTATTCATAAGGACCACGATAGACAGTTGGAATTTGGGCAAAATTGCCGTGTGGCACCGGTGTCGGTGCTTCCCATTCCAATGTATTAACATTCCACGGGTTCTTTTCAGCGACCTTACCACGATATATGCTCCAGACAAAATTGAAGACAAGTATCAATTGCACAAAGCCGAGCGTAAATGCACTCATTGTGATAAAGATGTTCATATCCGCAAACAGTTGCTCTTGTGTCACTACATCAATTGCTTCTGCCATTGGGTTGGATATGCGCCGCCGATGCCCACCTACACCGAGGATATGCATCGGGAAGAAAGTGCAGTTAAAGGCTATGAAAGTTAACCAAAAATGAATTTTGGACAACATATCGTTCATATAGCGTCCATACATCTTCGGGAACCAGAAGATAATACCGCCGAAAATAGCAAACAGACTTCCACCAAAAACGACATAATGAATGTGTGCCACAATGTAGTAAGTATCATGTATGTAGATGTCCACTGGCGTGTTTGCCATATAGATGCCGCTTAGTCCACCGATTACGAACATAGATACAAAGGCGATAGCATGAAGCATCGGTGTTGTAAATCGGATTGAACCGCGGTACATTGTGCCAAGCCAGTTAAAGGTCTTAATAGCAGAAGGCACAGCAATAAGCATTGTAGTCGTCATGAAGAATGCTCCCATTCCGGGACGCATGCCGCTTTGGAACATGTGGTGTCCCCAAACGACCCATCCTAAAAATGCAATCGCAATCATGGCGTATACCATAGAGCGGTAACCGAAAATCGGTTTTCGCGAAAAGACTGCTACCAATTCGGAAGCAATTCCCATTCCCGGTAAAATTAGGATGTACACTTCAGGATGACCAAAGAACCAGAATAGGTGTTGCCACAGAAGCGGGTCTCCACCGCCTTCAGCTGTTGAAGTGAAGAACGTAGTTCCAGCAAGCCTATCAAAGATGAGAAGAGCCAAAGCGGAAGAAAGCACAGGAAAAGCGAGGAGCAACAGAATCGCTACGATAAATAGGGACCAAATAACCAATGGCAGTCGTAACCATGTCATACCTGGTGCGCGCATGTTGATAACTGTTGTGATATAGTTTATGGAACCTACTAAAGACGAAAATCCCTGAATCAACAAGCTGATTGCCCATAGGTTGAGTCCCCATCCAACACCTGTCCACTGTGGGTCAACCGATAATGGCGCGTAACCTGTCCAGCCTGCTGAAGCGTGTCCGCCCGGGACAATAAAACCGGCTGCCATTATAACTGCTGCGAGTACGGCAAGCCAAAATGATAGCATGTTGAGAACTGGGAACGCCATATCCCGCGTGCCTATCATAAGCGGAATCAGGAAATTTCCAAAAGCACCGACTAATATAGGAACAACGACGAAGAAGACCATAATAGTTGCATGCATCGTGAATAACATGTTATATATTGCTGGTTCAACGACACCGTTCGGCATGTGCGCCTCAAGCCATTCTTCTTTGTCTGAATCGTAAATCCGCTCCCACATTTTATCAGCACCGGTAACAACTTCACTGTCTTCCATGTACTTTTCCGAAGCACCGATGATGGGCAAAGGTCTTTCGGGATAAGCAAGCTGCCATCTAAAGAGCAGCGCGAGACCGCCCCCTACGAAAAGCATAATCAAACCGTAGATCAGGAACTGCTTTCCGATCATTTTATGATCAAGCGAAAAGATATATTTGCGAATAAAACTCTCTTCATGATGTGCATGTGCGTGGTGTTCATCATCGTCATGCTCATGTGTGTGTTCTATAGTATCATTATCGTCATATGCATGATCGTGATGTTCGTCGTCGTCATGCTCATGTGACATATTTTCGTTATCTTGCATGTTATGTTACTCCTTTCACGACCCTGCAATTACGAATTGCTATTTATTCAGGCCGCTCTGATTTCGCTTACTCAGGCCACTGTTCCTTAACCCATGCATCGTATTCTTCTTGTGTTTTCACAATGAGATAACCACGCATTTCTGCGTGTCCAAATCCACAGAGTTCGGCACACGGAATTTCATAACGCCCAGGCTCTGTTGCCTGAAACTTTAACGTGTCAATAGTTCGACCTGGGACTGCGTCCTGTTTCTGGCGCAAATTAGGTATAAAAAAACTATGAATTACATCTTTAGAAGTTAACAAAATTTGTACAAGTTTGTCTTCAGGGACATACAATTCGTTTTCCAATTCCAGATCGTCTTCTGTTCCTAATTCATTATCTGGACCAGGATAGATCATATACCAGTTAAACTGTTCTCCTCGGACCTGAACGACATAATCAGGATTTTCAGCTGGTGATTTAAGGTTGTTCCACTGCGGGAAACTGAGCATTGCCAATCCAAACACAATCACTGTCGTTACAGCTGTCCAGATGATTTCAAGTTTCGTACTTCCTTCAATGTATTCAGCGCGGTGTCCTTCTCGATGACGATACTTAATCAGAAACATGATGAGAGTACCGATCACAAGGACAAACACCACCACAGTAATCCAATAGATGAGTGCAAAGAGGGTATCAACACCTTGCGCGTATTCTGATATATTCTCTGGGAGCCATCCAAGCATTCATTTCTCCTTTTTCAAAATCGTAGATAGGATATTTGTTAAGCGTGCTTTTAATTTGTTTCTGCAGAAGCAGTAAGCGTAGCACCCAAGTAAGTCAAAAAACAAAATAGAGATATAATCAATAGAGAAAGTGTCCACATCGGCATGTTGCCGATTGTTGTTTCCGTATCAAAGTAAAGGCTTCGCCGAAAAGCAGCGACTCCATAAGTTAAAGGATTTAGTTTCATTACCCATGCCAACCAACTGGGGGCTCCAGCACTTGGAAACAAAGCACCTGACAGCAGCCAGATCGGAATGAGTATTAGGTTCATAATTGCATGAAAACCTTGCGTAGAGTCCATCCGCCATGCGATAAGCAGACCGAGATTTGTTAAGCCAAATGCCAACAACGTCATTACACCTAATGTAAGTATTAGGGACGTTATACCGAATCGGATACCAATAAATGGTGCCAAGAACAGTAGGAGCACTCCTTGCATAAGTGCTAAAGTTGTTCCACCCAACGCTTGCCCCAGGACAATCCCCCATCTTCCTACAGGTGCTACAATTACACCCTGCAGAAAACCTTCACGCCGCTCATTTACAACAGAGATTGTAGCGAAAATAGCGGTAAAAAGCAAGACTAAAACGACAATTCCAGGATAAAAATACTCAATATATCCGGGTTTCTCTGCTATTCCAGAAGGTTGAAATGACGCGCTCAAGCCGCTTCCGATTAGAATCCAAAATACCAAAGGCTGTGCAATTGCACTAAAGAGGCGACTCCGTTGTCGATAAAACCTGATGATTTCTCGCCGCCAGATTGTTGTAACTGGTAGCAAAACGCTTATCACTTTGTTGTTCTCTTAAACAAATGGGTTCCCTGTTAATTTAATGAAAACATCCTCTAATGTAGGTTTTCCGAACCGAACAGTCTGAATATCATCAGAGAACGCTGCTACAACATCCCGAACAAACTCATGTCCTCGTTCACATTCAATGCGTAAGTAATTATCAGTTAAAATCGGGGAAACCTCAAATCGGTCGGCTATTGCGCTAAAGAGATTTTCACCTTTTTCAGTCTCTATCAACACAACATCTCCACCGATTTGTGCCTTGAGTTCGTCAGGTGTTCCGAGAGCAACAAACTTCCCTGAATCCAAAATACCGACTCGGTTGCATAACTCTGCCTCATCCATAAGATGCGTTGTCAATAGGACAAGTATATTTTCTGTCTCAGCAAGAGAGTTTAGATATTCACTCAGTTGTCGCCGCACACTTACATCTAACCCGCTACTTGGCTCATCCAGTAGTAAAACCTGTGGTGAATGTAGCATTGCTTTCGCTATTTCTACGCGCCTTTGTAAACCTCCCGATAATTTTTCTACGAGGTCGTGTGATCTGTCACTGATTCCAAATCGTTCTAATAACTCGGAAATTCTGTGTTTCAGACTTTTGCCTTTGAGTCCATAGAGATGTCCGTAATGATATAAGTTCTCTGTAACAGTCAGTTTGACATCTAATGCTGGACATTGAAAAACAACCCCTAATAACTTCCGAATCGCTTTCGCGTCAATGCTCAAGTCATGCCCAAGAATACTAACACTCCCCGACGTTGGCGGCATGAGAGTAGACAGAATCTTAAAAAGGGTTGTTTTTCCACTACCGTTTGGACCGAGTAAGCAAAAAATCTCACCACGAGATACGGTGAAGCTAACGTTATCTAAAGCACACCGATTGCCGTATTTGTGCGTCAGATTTTCAACCGTAATTTGATCTTTCATCCCATACTACTGCTTAGTCAAAAATGTAGTCGGGAATCGGAGTTCCCTCCTACAAGAAGATACATTCCAGTAGGAGCGATCTCCGAATCGCGACCTACAATAATATGTTGACAAAGCACTACTTTTTAAGTTTCAGCGTGAAATCTTGCTTGACTTCCCCACCAGCAGTGACGGTGACAGTAACAGGTTCTTTGTTATTGGTGCCGCACGCTTCATGCCAATATCCCAACTTATAGGTTCCGGCAGGGACATCTTCAAGCGTGAATTCACCCTTTTCGTTCGTCACAGCAAAATACGGATGCGGCACATAAGCGACCCATGCTTTCATCCATCCATGGATATCGCATTTCACTTCAACGGGACCTTCCGCATTCTTAGACTTAAAACGAGTGAGACGCATTTTTTTACGGTTCTTTGTTTGCTGTATGTTTATCTCGGTGTTATTCTTCTTTGTACCGAAGATATGCACATTGTGCGTTGCCTTGTCGTTATTCAACATCGTCAGGACGGTTCCAACAGGAATGATCTGCACATGCGGATCGAATCTACAATCCTTCTGATCAATTTCCACTTTTGCGTCCTTGTCAAAATCCTTGCCTTGTGAAATGTCCATCAGATATACAATTGTGTTCTTCAAAGCCATACCATCACCAACGACAAGCGATTCATCAAACTTATCTGTAACACCACAAACCTTCGGATCTTTTGTGATCTCCAGTTTTTTCTTTTCAGGCACTTCGCCTTCAAACTTTACAACACCGCTAATTTTTCCACCGTCTTTAACAGTCGTAGATTTATATGCTTTGGGGAAAACAAGTTTGTCCATCTCTTCTTCTTTTCCATGACTGTCTGCAAACACAAACAGACCGAAGCCAAATGCGAGAAGAAGTGTGAGACATGTCAACATTTTCGTTTTCATTTTTTATCTCCTTATAAAAATTTAAGGTTTATGAGGCACCGCTGCCTCATTATTTGATTTAATTCAATAGAATTACGTATTTCTTTGCCGTACAAACTGTCGTAGTCCGACCAATAGACCGAACGAGAGAAGTGCCACTAACGGCGGATAAATAAACCTTCTTGACGAAGGAACTGGTTCTAACACAAAACTGTACCAACTTGAGATAACCCGTTTCGTATCAACATCACCATTTGCACCATCCCATGCGGAAAAGGCGATTGGTACAAATACACCGGATTCAAGCTGCAGGTCTTTCTTGTCATCCGTTTTTAAAGCACGTTTGACCCATAATTTGTATTGTCCATCAGTGTATTCACTTTTTGCTTGAATATCCCCTTGGACTTCTTGTGCTTCAGCATTGTTGATTCCTTTCGCTGTGAGTTCCGTAACCTTGTCTGCATCAGATGCTTTCCACTGCCACAGATAGACAGGTTTTCTTCCGCCCCAAAGGAAATAAGGTTTTTCATCGGTGGGTCCTTTCGGCACTTTCACCGGAAATTGGATTGCAATTGCGTCCTCAAACGTTGTTCCAATATCTTCGTTCTCTTCAACTTCGGTATTATGTGTGCGGTCATCCCATGTAAAAAGAAAGACGACCTCTGTATCATTGTAAAATGATTTGACATTAACCGAGTCAATCGTCGGATTAAACTGGCGTGGTTCAACAATTATTTGTCCGACAAGGGGGAAGTAACTTGATTCAAGTGTTTCCCATCCGGCATCAGCTATTTCTGGCAACTCGCTTGCTATATATTGTGAGCGAAGAACGTTTTTACCAATTGCTGCTTCTGGTCGCTTTTCAGGAGAAAGAGATTTAACGTAGTTCGCCAAATGCCAACTTTTAACATTAAATGCTTTCATCGCTGTATCATAGATATGTTTTTGTTCTTCGGTTGCATCACCATCCGCCATAAGATCTAAGATTTCGTAAGCATTGCTCATTTTTTCATCGAGTTGGTTATATTCTTCTTCCTCAGACTCTGTCATTTCTACTTTACTGTCCAATTCGTTATAGCGTTTAGATTGCTCTATAG
>JAPPMR010000841.1 GCA_028818995.1 Candidatus Poribacteria bacterium
AGACAACGTTGACGATGTCGGTCCGCTCGGTCCGACAAATGTCGTTGCTACAAGTATTGACGCTGTTGATTCTGTCTTTATGGACAATGGTGATGGAACTTACACAGTTGGCGGTCTTGTTGATAAGTATGATGGCAAATCTCCTGTAGTTACTTTCACCATTTCACCGACTGCTGATCCCAAGACTTATGCTGGGGTCGCATTGATGACGAGTCTCCCTGAAGGTGCTATTGTCAAAGATGCCGACGGAGAACTCATTGTACGTGCGGAAGATACTGGTGCCTATGATCTAAAAGGTAGCGGTCCAATTACTGTAACCGTAGATGTTGGCACACTGATGGATGACGACGAACTCGTCCATAACGACGTATACCTGCAGAGTCGGACTGGAATCTACAAAGACTATGATGTCTATACATTCACCGTTTCCGCTCTGGCTTATGACGAGGTCATGAATCCACAAACCCATGATCGTGCCGAAAGTGGTGAAATAATTGACACTGTTGAAAACAAAATCACAGTGAATGTTATGAACTCCTACAGACCCGATCCGGGTGTATTAGCAATCACCGTTGTAAATTCGGACGGAATGACGAACCCTGATAGTGGCGCACCACAAGGTGAACTCACTTTCAATGCATATACACACGGACTTACTTCACCGCCAACAGAAGGTGTTCGATTTGAGGTAAAACGCCCAGGCGATACTACTTGGGAACGTATTACTGGTACGGTTGAACCACCTGTGATGGTTGAAGGATCCGATTTGGCTGGTATTGTTGGTGGTCTTGTCGGAATTACAGAAGCTGGTACAGTGTCCGGTGAACTAACGGAATTGGAAATCCCTGCAGCCTATCAGAAATGGTCTGTTGTAGTGGATACCCGTGAGTTAGCACTGGAAGATACTGTCGTCCCGGATGATACCATCAAATTAGATGATACCATCGAACGCGGTGATGCATCTCAACGTGATGTATCTAAAGATGCAAACCAGTATGAGGTGCGAGCGATTGCACTTACACCGAAAAACTTGGATCACCCCGAATACGATGATCGGGAAGGTGTAGAAGCGTCTTTCTCATTAGACAATGTTGATGATGTTCCGCCACTCGGTCCGACAAACATCACGGATGTTGCCGATGTAGCAGGTTCTATCGCTGCGAATGAAGATGGCAGCTACACCGTCGGTGGAATCGTTGATCCTGGCGTTGAGTCACCAGTTGCTACATTTAGCATTGAACCGACTGCTGATATGAAAACTTATGTCGGTGGAAAGATCGGATTGGTTCAGACTGCAGCCGATGGTTCGGAAACAATGGCAGAAGCCAGTCTTGAAGATGGAAAAATCACGGTTGATGTCGGCTTGCTTGCAAATGGGACATACATGTATCATGCACTTGTTGCTGATGCTTTCGGTAACTGGCAGGTGCAAGGTGAAGAAGATATGCCTTCACCAGTTATCACCGTTCATGTCCTAAACTTCCGAGTGAGTGACATTACGGGTCTAACTGTAACGGCAGTTGATGGTGAATCACCAGACAGACTTCCACTCCAAATGACTGTGGGAGAACTTGCAGGCAGGTTCCCACTCAAAGAATCAATCTCCGTGAGTTTCAATGTTAATAACGGTTCATTAGCAGTTGGAGACCTTACAGGTGTTCTTGTTGATGGACATGAAGTAATGTTTACTGCTGGCAGCGATGCTGAGAATGCTTTCTCGCTGATGGCAAGTGGACTTATGGCAGTAGCGGACGGATGGTATACACCTGAAGGTCGCGTAACTAAGCGCAACGGTTCGGTAACCTTCCAATTAGCAACGATTAACTTGGATAACACCGGTCCGATGATTACCATTGTATCACCTACAGAAGGAGAAGCAGTCAACGGCTTACCATCGCTCAATGCTGGCTTCGGTGATGGTGATATGGGTAGTGGTGTAAGCGATGGTAGTGGTGTAAGTATGATGGATACCGCTGCTGTTTCATTGGATAGGCTTCGTCCGGAAGAAGTTGTTCAGGACGCAGTTCCTATTGATGTTGATCAGAGTATGGTTGAACAGGATCTCGACTCTGTCGTCTATACTCGCATAGACAAACTTGCTGGTGGCGCGTATCAGTTCACAATCAAAGTTTCAGATAAACTTGGTAACGTAGGTGAACAGTCAGTAGCATTTGCTGTTGAAGGGGAAAACCCAACAGTCGTAATTACTGCACCTGCTGCTGGACAGACCTTTGACCACAGTCCCGAAAAAGTCACCGGTTTCTTTGCTGGTGGTGGCGAGGTGAGCATTTCTAAGTTTACCATTAACGATGCAGATATGACTGCAGAAGTAATGGAAAATAACTTCAGTTATATGCCCGCTGATGCATTAGGTGATGGAGACTACACGGTCGCTGTTGAAGTTACGGATGGTAGCGGTTTAACTGCGCAAACAGCCTTAACCTTTACAGTAGAATTACCGGTTCCGACAGCATCTATAGATACGCCAACTGCAGGTCAAGTCTATGACCATGGTATGCCGATTATCACGGGTGAATTCTCTGGTGCAGACCCAGTAACGGGGACACTCTCTATTGATGATAAAGTTGTGATGAAAGTAAGTGGTAATGAATTCACTTATACACCAACAGATGCGCTCAGTGATGGTCCCCATACGGTAACTGTTAACGTAACAGACAAGAACGGCCGAACGGCACAAGCATCTACTATGTTCACAGTGGATATACCGGGACCGACAGTAGCGATTAATTCACCTGCCGCAGGTCAAACCTATGATCACGGCAAACCTGCTATCCGAGGTGAGTTCTCAGGTGTTGCTGCACCAGTATCACTAAGTCTCACTCTAAATGGTGAAGCGGTTGAAGCAGTGGTAAGCGACGGTGAATTTATGTATACACCTGCTGACTTGTTAGTTGATGGTGAATATACGGTCGTTGCTCAAGTCATGGATGCTAATGGTAAATCTGCGGAGGCAACTGCTATCTTTACGGTAAGGTTGCCAGTTCCGACAGTCGCAATCCATACACCTGCCAATGGGCAGATGTATGACCACAGTAAGCCGTCTATCACTCGTGAATTCTCAGGTCTTGATCCTGTTGAGTTAACACTAACCATTAACGGTGAAGCGGTTGAAGCAGTGGTAAGTGATGGTGAATTTTCTTATACACCTGCTGAAGCGTTAGGTGATGGCGAATACACGGTCGTTGCTGGTGTTTCAGACGCAAACGGCAAATCTGCGGAGGCAACGGTTGTTTTCTCAGTAAGATTACCAGTTCCGACAGCCACTATTGTCACACCTGCTGCTGGTCAATCCTATGACCATGGTATGCCGATTATACACGGTAATTTCTCTGGTGCAGCTCCGGTGGAAGTTTCACTCTCCATTGATGGCGAAGCTGTTGAGGCGATGGTGAACGAAAACAACGAATTCACTTATACACCCGCAGAAGCGCTGAGTGATGGTGAACACATGGTCGCTGTTGAAGTAACAGATGCCAACGGCAGAACTGCCCAGACATCTACTACTTTCATGGTTGATATACCTGGTCCGACAGTTGCGATTAATTCGCCTGCTGCGGGGCAAATGTATGACATTAGCAAACCGGTTGTCACAGGTGAGTTCTCAGGTGTTGCTGCACCAGTATCACTAAGTCTCACTATCAACGGTGAAGCGGTTGAAGCAGTGGTAAGCGATGGCGGATTTTCATATACGCCTGCTGAGGCATTAGATGACGGTGAATACACTGTCGTTGCTCAAGCCACAGATGCTAATGGTAAATCTGCGGAGGCAACGGTTGTTTTCTCAATAAGATTGCCAGTTCCGACAGCCACTATTGTCACACCTGCTGCTGGTCAAGTCTATGACCATGGTATGCCGATTATACAAGGTAATTTCTCTGGTGCAGCTCCGGTGGAAGTTTCACTCTCCATTGATGGCGAAGCTGTTGAGGCGATGGTGAACGAAAACAACGAATTCACTTACACACCAGCAGAAGCGCTGAGTGATGGTGAACACATGGTTGCTGTTGAAGTAACAGATGCTAACGGCAGAACCGCCCAGACATCTACTGACTTCATGGTTGATATACCTGGTCCGACAGTTGCGATTAATTCGCCAGCTGCAGGTCAAATGTATGACCATGATATGCCAGTAGTCAGAGGTGAATTCACAGGCGTTGGCGATGTTACAGTAGCACTTACTGTAAATGGTAAAGAAGCTGAGGCGAAAGTAGAAGGCAACGGTTTCACTTATACACCCGCAGAGGGTTTAGGTGAAGGTGAACACACAGTCGCTGTTGAAGTTACAGATGCGAATGGCAAAATGGCACAAGCAACTGCAATTTTCACAGTGGAATTCCCGATGGCTTCAGTCATGCTTCATGCACCAGCTGCTGGTCATACCTATAATCATGGCAAGCCAGCTATCACTGGTGAATTTACAGGTGTTGGTGATGTTGCGGTAAAACTTACCGTTGACGGTAAAGACGCAAAAGCAGAGGTAAGTGGTAATCAGTTCAGCCATAAACTCGCAAATGCGCTCGGTCATGGTGAACATACGGTCGCTGTTGAAGTTACGGATGCGAATGGCGAAACCGCACAAACATCCGCTGTCTTCACAGTTGATATACCGGGCCCGACAGTTATGATCCTTTCACCCGCTTCAGGGCAAACCTATGATCACGGTGGACCTGTTATCAGAGGTGAATTTTCTGGCATGACTGATGTTGAGGTAACTACATTTACTGTCAACGGTGAAGATGTAGAACCAGAAATAAACGAAGACAATCAGTTCACTTATACACCTGATCCTGTTTTAGGGAACGGTGAACACACCGTCTTTGTTGAAGTCACGGATGCAAATGATAAAACAGCACAGGCATCTGTCGTATTCAATGTGAAGTTGGATTCAACGCCTCCTGTCATTTCAGAAGTGTCTCCATCTGGCTTAGTTACACTCAATAAGCAGGATACTCTGGACGAAAACTTTGCAATAACCATTGCCGCTGTCATTACAGAAGCGGAATCCGCTATAACCAGTGTAAAGTATATTATTGATGGTCAACTACCGGCTAATTCCTATCCGGTTGAACGGGCTGGAAGTAAGTTTGAAGTTACAGAAAGCTTTACACCAGGAACACATAGTATCAAACTAATGGTAACCAGTGAAGGCGGAACCCGAGAGTTTAGTTGGCAATTCACGCTGGAGGTTGATAAATCTGCACCGGTAATCTCCTCAATCACTCCTACTGGCACTATTCATGCGGGACTCCCGGTTGTTTCGGTGAGTGCTACTGACGATTCGGGCGTAGAAGAAATGGCAATCGTCGTAATGGATAGTAATGGCAAAGAAGTGAAAGGTGATACCAGTGATGACGATGAGGATAGAACCAATGCAGGTATCACTCGCTTAGACTTCCGTCCTGAAGCGCCTCTCTCTGAAGGCACTTACACGATTGAAGTTCGTGCGACTGACGCATTCGGTAATTCCTCTACGGGTAGCAGTATATTCACAGTCGATTTTGACACTGCTGCGCCAATCATCACAGCGTCTTCACCTCAGGATGGTGCCCGTCTGATGTATAAGCACGATGAACAGGCAAGACCCACCATTTCAATCACATTTGCGGATGCTGAAACTGGTGTGAATGTCGATTCCATCAAGCTTGTTATAGAAGCACCAAAATGGGGCGGAGGAACCTTGGTGACTCCGATTAACCTTACAGATAAGCAGAAGTCAGCTACACAGGTTATTTACAAACCTGCGGCTCCTGTCTTTACGGATCGACTCGCTCCCGGTGAACATGTGGTTAAACTGGAGGTATCCGATAACGCGCATCAACAGGGTAATGTCTCTGAAAAAAGCGACGGTGCTCGCGAAGCGAACACAGCTGTCTATCAGTTCAGTTTCTTTGTTGAGTATACGGATGCACCTATATTGATGAAACCGTTTAACTTCCCCAATCCGTTCAAGGATAACACACGGATTTCGTTTGGACTTAACAGAATGTCAACGGTAAGTATTGTCGTCTATGACGCTACACTCCGACCCGTTCGAGTACTACGGGATAACGTTGTTATGAATGCTGGAGATTATACCGGCAATAACGGAATCGGTTGGGATGGAAAAACCAGCGGTGGCGAAGACTTAGCTCGCGGCATCTACTTCTGCGTAATAGAAGTAACAGATGGTTTCGAGCCGGAATCCGCCATTCTTAAGCTCGCTCTGACGCGCTAAGTAAAAGATAGTCCGTAAATCGGAAATTGGGTATTGTTCCCAATTTCCGATAGTACGGATACGAAGGAGGACATAAATGTCTATCACAAAGCAAAGATTGCTATGCGGTGTAATACCCGTTTTACTTCTTATCCTTGCTGTGTCGCCTGTCTGTTATGCTGAGGGTGAAGTTAACGCTATGCCCCATCTACGCCTTGGTGCAGGTGCCCGCTCGATTGGCTTAGGCGGTGCTTACACAGCAATTGCAGAAGATGCCACAGCCACTGTCTGGAATCCAGCAGGTCTCGGCTCAGCGGCGGATCTAAGCCTCAATTTTTCTACACAGAGATTGTCACTTGATAGAACCCATAATTTTATTGCTATCACAAAAATGCTCGGTTCTTACGGGTCAATTGGTTTAGCTGCGACAAATTTTGGTGTGTCTGATTACAATTTGTATGATTCAAAAGGTGAGTACGGAGGCAAAGCTGATTATAGTTCGAATGCCTACTCCCTCTCTTACGGTATTGCTGTCGGAAACTTCAATCTCGGCCTAACAGGTCGAATGTTAGCAGATAACTTCGGCGTAGATAGCGTTGATAACCAAAGCGGTTTCGGCGGCGTAGATATCGGATTAATGGGACATGCGCTACACATAGATGTAAACGAGGAACAAGTGCCAACCTTCCA
Source organism: Candidatus Poribacteria bacterium (assembly GCA_028818995.1). The sequence goes on from JAPPMR010000841.1 coordinate 6,905, forward strand.
CTACGGTGTTGTTGCAAAATATCTTGGAGCATCTCTTGGTGAAGCAGGGACTGTACCAATGGTTGTTGATGTCGGTGTAGCTTACGATCTCTATATGGGTAACGTTGTCACATTCTCAGCAGACATTGAGCAAGAATTCGTCAATCTTGAAGAGAGTGCGTTTAGCATGCGTGGCGGTGTTGAATACACAATTGTCACAAACAAATCAACTGAATTTGCGATACGCGCTGGTGTGAGAGCATCACGTGATGTCCAGAACTTGTTCGGTGGACTTGGTGTCAACATTGCTGGACTGCAGCTTGACTACGCCATCCAAGATGGTATGGCAAGTGAAATTAATGGGGTCGGTAGCACTCACTATGTTTCCGTATCCTATGAATTTTAGCATCTAAGAGGAGAATACTGATGAAGATGATAAAATCGACGCTAAAATTAGCACTGATTCTCTATATCTGCGTAGCACTCAGTGGTATATACGCTTTATCCGCATCAGCAAGAATTACACCGCGCGAAGGCGGTGATGATACCGTGCTGATTACCATTGAAAAAGGGGACACCCTTTGGGATCTCTGTCAGGAGCATTTGAAAGATCCTCTCCGATGGAGAGAACTTAGTAAATATAATGATTTTACTAACCCTCACTTGATCTATCCTGGCGAAAAATTACGTATTCCTTTATCTATGGCTAAAGACGTTGTTGAAATAGCTGAGGGAGATCTTGCTAAACAACAGGAAGAGTTAGAGAAATTACGTGCTGAACTCGCTGAATCTGAAGCAACTCGGGAAAAATTAATGGCTGAGATTAAGAGTCTAAATGAGAGCCTGGCGAAGCTCCAAAAACAAATTAAAGCACTTGAAAGCAGCCAGAAATCCCAGCAGAAAGTGATTGACGCAGTCAAGAAAGCCAATAATGATGCAGCTGCTGATGTCAAAAAAGCTGTTAGATCCAGTAAAAATGCTTTACAAAAGCAATTAGAAGATTTACACGGTCACCTTGATTCATCAAATGAGATGCTCACTGCACTCCAAAAGGAGTTGAAAGGAACACAAGAGCATCACAAAAGTATTCAAGAGAACGTGAAAACCGCGTTGACACAGATTGAAACGAATCAGAAAGCTATCAGTGAACTGAAAATGATGATAGAGGATGCGAAAGGTGTGCATGAAGAAGTTTCTTCAACGAAACGCGCACTCGTCTTTATCACAACTGCCGCAGCTGGTATCGGATGGTTTGTTATTAGCACAATCGGTGGTCGTAGCGGCGAATAAGTAATTTCAATTATTCATTAGGCAGGGAAGACGCATATCAGCTCTTCCCTGCTTTTTTTATAGTAAAAAGGCAATGTTATCACTTAATTTTAATTTAGAACTTCCACCGTTTGAAAAAGCAATACAACTCTACGGCGATAGAGCAGGTGGACAAGGCAATTTTGAATTTGCCGGTCTCGCTAACCTCAGAGAATCTAAAGTTGTTTTGTTAAAAGGAAATGCCAAAAGTCTTGAGCAACCTGCTGATTGGAGACGTTTTTTTCGGTTGATCAATCTTGTTCAACGCCTCAACAAACCTCTACTATTGTGGAACTTACCTCTAATACAAATTACGACAACACAGCATCCCATTTCTTTAGTTTTAGGCTCTGCGATTCAAAACACTAAAATGCAGCTATTAAAATTACCACAACCAATCATAACGGTTTTTGATGGCAATTACAATCGGAGCGATATTATAATTAAAGAACTTGGTTGGGCAGATGGGTGTGTTGTAGTAAAGCCTGAAAAGGAAGAACTTTTTGCCATTCCAAATTTGAAAAAGCAGAACCTAAAAATTGTTTGTGAAAAATCAGATATCTCAAAGCAAATTTTGAAACTATTACAAGAGGTATCACAGGTTAACAGCGAAGAATTAATTGCTAATCGTATAGGATATTTTTCCCTTTCCACAAAAATTCAATCCTAATCTAATCGCGCTTTATGCTGCCAAAACTTGTAAGTTACCCAAGACCAAGAAGGGATTGCACATCTAATTTAAAAGGTTTTAACATAAGGTTTGTCGCGAAGACAAGAACTGCTACAATAAGTACCACTTTAATCCATTTATCACCTTTTTCGACTGCCCAATGACTCCCAATCCATGCTCCCGTAGCATTTCCTATTGCTAACGTTACGCCTAAAGTCCAATTGACCTGCTTTTCCATGATAAAAATACCGAGGGCAAGCACGGTATAAAAGAAGATGATTAAGACTTTAATCGCATTCGTCCGAACGAGATCGATACCAGTCAGAAGGCGCAGCGCCGTTATAACAAGCAGACCTACACCGGCTTGAATGAACCCTCCGTAAATTCCGATAAAAAAGAACACAACCATCGCGAGTACTGTAGAACTTGTACTCTTGTTTTCAATCCTATCTGCTAATCGTGCTGTGGGATTCACTAATGTTAAGCCGAGCATAATGAGCATCACAGCTGCGAGGATAAATTGGAATAGTGCTGCATCCGTACCAATTGCAATTTTAGCACCTATCCCCGCACCGATAACTGCAGGTACCGCGAGTAAGATGCCATAGCGAAAATTAGAGACTCCCTTACGCCGGAAACCTATAATGGCGCTGATGTTTTGAAAGAAAATAGCGACCCGGTTTGTGCCATTTGCTAATGTTGGATCGGAAGTAAGGAAGATAAGCATTGGGAGTGCTAACAACGATCCACCGGCAGCAACTGTATTTAAGAAACCGGCAGCAATACCTGTACTAAACAGCAAGAAAACATGTAAAAGGTTAAAATCCATTTTATATCTCTATTATTTTTCTTTCTTTGAAAAATCAGATAGTATCTGGCGATATTTCGAAGAACCAATTAGGAGAAGGGCAACGAGATTTCCGAGGACAATAGCACTTGCGAACCCTGAAATTATCAAAAAAACGCCGATCCGAAGAATTCCGCTTCCAAATGGACAGTGCCAACCGAGCATGAGAAAACAAATACCTGGAATAACTGTGCCAAGGATAAATCCTATGCAACCAGCAATGCCAGCAATGTTCTGATACTTTTTTAATAGCGGTGGGTGTATTTCAAACATGCGTTTCCTACAGGCTATTTACTATGCGATTCCGAGGTACTTATCTCTACCTTTAACAAGTGCTTCAATCTTTCGGTCAGCTACAGAACGTTGTAGCATCCAAAATCCACAGTCTGGGTGTACCCAACCAACGCGTCCCGAACCCAATACCTTCTCCGCTTTTTCTATACTTGATGCAACATCGTCAGGTGTCTCAACTGGATTCACTTTCACATCAATCACTCCGATACCGAGACGGATGTTTGGCGAGACATCCTTGAGAGCCTCAAGATCGGCATCAGGACGATGTTTCAACTCTAATACAAGATGGTCACATCTGAGCGTACTTAAAAAGTTAATTAGAGCACTCCAGTTACCTTTCTGGATTACCTGTCCCCCATAGTTGCCAAAGCAGAAGTGAACCGCCTTTTCTCCGTCAAACGCATCAAGCACAATATTTATCGCTTCGGCAGCGCGGGGGCCGTCTTCAGGATTTCCCGGTATATTTGCCTCATCAATTTGAAGACATGTACAATCCAATTCTCGTACCTGTGCAGCTAACACTTCTGCCAAAGCAGTGAGTAGTGCGTCAAAGTTGTCGTAGTGTTTATCCAATAATGTTCGGGCAAGCATATATGGACTTGTTACCGTAAACTTTATATCTTTACCAGCAACACCCACAGCGCGCTCACAATCAGAAACAAGGTTTAATGTGCCTTCTCCTAATCCACTTTCAACAACACCAGCAGGTTTCGCTCGAAACGACATCGTTTGCATCTCTCTGAACTCGGACCATTCTTGTCGTCCTACCTCTGCTCGGACACCTGAAAGTGGGCGAATAAAATAGTCAATCATCCCGTTTGTCTCAGGATGGTTTACATCAAAACGATATAGTTCACCGTCAGTAGGTAGATCAATACCGCGTTGACGCTGAATATCTACTACGACACGTGTTGCATCAATAAGCGCTTGTTCAGTCGGTGTAGATTGAAGCCACGCGGGGACAGGATATGATCCCACTGTTGTTGTTAAAATATCTAATTTTTTCACTTCAGAGAGTCCTTTTCTGTACCTAATTTTCCACGAGTTCGTACGATTCAAGTTCAAATTCCGATTCGACCGTTTCACCAACACGAGTTTGCGATTGCGTAAATTTAATTATACCGACATCCGGTGCAACCCATTTTTGAGCAACAGTAGTGTCAATGGAAAAATCCAGAACATCAGGATCATATACCCAATGAAATGATTCTTGGACCTGGAACACGTTCTCAAAAGTTCCAGCAGGTACGGTGACAGTTTCCTCTGAAAGCACCTCGAATTCATCAATGCCGCTATCTAATGGAAAAAGTTCAGGTACCAACTTTGCCTCAAATCTGACCTGCCATTTTTCTCCAGTAATGAGTGGAAATTTGTACAAGGGCAAAAATGGGAAAAACATCATTGTGTCCTCTGAACCGGGAGTAACATTTGTGGCATGCTGAACAACGCCTGAAACCTCACCTTCTTCATTGAGAGTATTTCCCAAATAAGAATAGTTTACAACGTTTTCCAAACCTTCTTCCGTACTTGATTTCTGGAGAACAAAACTCTCCACAGTTTTTCCACCTTCCAGTTGAATCGGTATAGTATCAATGATTTCAAAGGTAATTTGAGTGCCTTCTGCATCTCGGTATCGCCAGATATTTCCTACTGCTAACGGATAGTAATTACCCGGTCTAATCCGCCATACCTGAATATCAAGTGTGCTTGTTGTAGCCTTTTCACCATCACTTACTGTAACTTGAATTTGGTATTTGCGCTCAGTTTCAGGCGCGTTCCAGATTGCGCCAGAGGCATCTCCCTTTATTTCGCCATCGCTTGCCGACCATGAGTATGTCAAAATATCATGCTCAAGGTCAATTGCTCGTAGTTGAATAGAGACCTGTTCTCCTGGCGGAACTATCTCTGATTCTGCTTCAAAGACCGAAATCACGGGTGCAAGATTCTTAGGTCCCGATTCATCGGTGCCGCAACCGATCACCATGGTCATAAAAAAGAAACAGAGAAAAATCCAAACGCTACCTATTTTTTTCATGCGTTAAATTCCTTGCCACGTAACACTTCTCGAGATTGTGATGTGCCATTTCCAGTGACATTATAAGCAAATGTGTTCATCAATCTGTCATTTTTCGACTCGTTTGGTGCTGAACCGTGAATGATAAGAGCGTTAAAAAACACAGCATCTCCCGCTTCCATTTCCACAGCAACAGCATCTTCCCGTTCCTGATAATGTCCGGGTAGAAACACTCCAAACGTCTGTTGTTTGCGTTCATGCTCCTGTAAACCCCAATTGTGGCTTCCGGGCACAAACTGAATGCATCCATTTTCAAGGTTTGCCTCGCTGATAGCCAATTGACAATTTATCATCACAGGTTTGTTATTATCATTTTTCCAATAGGCGTAATCTTGGTGCCACGGAATAGCCGTACCATCACCACCAGCCTTCGGAAGCAGTTTACTGTGATATAGTGAAATATCAGGTCCCATCATCGCTTCCAACACATCAAGCACTGCTTCGGAACGGAGGAGTTTATTAAGTGTGGGACTTACCAGTTCACTATGCATTAGCTGCTTTATAAGCGGTGGATGATCAGGATCATCTTCATATACTTCCCATGAAATACCTATGCCTTCAGTAGGTTTCTCAGCCATACGGTTATGAATATCATCAATTTCTACCAGAATCCGCGATATGTCTCCGGAGGAAACGAGTCCTTTTTTTAGAAGATAACCGTTGTTTTCATAAAATTGTATCTCTTTATCTGTAATTCCCATGTGGAGTTCCCTTTAAAAGTAAGATTTGTAGTGAATTATAAACCAAATTTTGAAAAAAATCAAGATATTCATTATAATTGCAGGCTTTTAGTTTTAAGAATTACCAGTTGATGCGTGTTATTGAAAGTTTATTTCGTAGGTCGGTAAGCGGTAGCGAAACCTACCTACAATACTACGTCACTAAACGGATTGCAATGGAAAATAGTTTACTTCTGTTGCGAACGCTGCTACAATACCCGAAAATGTTATGAATGAAATGGACAACTTAATGGACTACACACTTGAAAATTGCCAAAAAATTGTAGATGACTGGGTTAACACCTTTGGCGTGCGTTATTTTTCAGAATTGACTAATACCGCTATTCTCATGGAAGAGGTTGGCGAGTTAGCAAGGATAATGGCACGCCAATATGGGGAACAGAGTTTTAAAGAGAACGAGAAAGATTTGGACCTGGCTGAAGAAATGGCAGACATTCTATTTGTCCTCTTATGTTTAGCAAATCAAACAGGGATTCAGCTTGAGGAAGCATTCAAAAAATCAATGCTTAAAAAAACAGCCCGCGATAAGGAACGACACATCAAAAATCCGAAACTTCAAGAAGATAGTGGGAATTAAGATAATGTTTCGTAGATGTTTTCAGTATTTAGTGTTTAGCCTCTTTTTTGTGCTTTGTGGCTGTGCAATTTTTCCAAAAACCCAATCCAGCTCACCTGGAATTGTGGATCCACTGATTGAACAGAATCGGCAATGGCGCAAACACACTGAAACAGGTAATGCCGCACTACAACGAGGTCATCTACAAGATGCACTTGAATCCTATCAAGCCGCTGTAAAAATCCGTCCGAATTCAAACGAAATACAGTATAAAATAGCCGAAATTTACTTTCAACTTGAGGAATATGAGAACGCACGGGACGCATTTGTGGCATTCCTTGCATTAGAACCAAATCACATTACAGCACTTAACTATGTCGGATACATCTTTGAAAAGTTGAGTAAGTATGAAAATGCAGCACAATATTATGAGCGAGTCCTTAGCATTTCAAAAGATGACCTTTATGCGCTAAATCACCTCGGTTTAGCCTATAAACATTTGAACCGCCTTGACGAAGCCGAAGCACAACTCCGAAAGGCATTGGCACTTGACCCAAACTGTGAAAGTCCGGATTGCGAAAACCTACATAATTACTTAGGTATAATTCATCTTCAGAGAGGTGAAGTCGGTGAGGCTATCGCAGAACTACGTGAATCAATCCGCTTGTTTCCAAACGATATCTGGGCACGACAACAACTTGCTTCACTCTACGAGGACCATCAACGTTATTTTGAAGCACAACTGCAATACCAGCAACTCTTGCAAGTTGACCCTGACAATCTACTTGCTGTTACAAGGTTGCAGGCAATTGCACAGTTGACTCCCACACCAATTCAAGTAGCAACAGTTCCTCCTGTTCCAATCCTTAATCCTGATGTTTCCCAAGTCATTGCCAATGCACCTACAGCAAATGATTATCCAGACGCTGATGTTCTTATTCTATTCAACCACTTCAGTCATGATGTCTTGCCGACTGGACAGTCGCGTTACACCACACACCAAGTTGTTAAAATCTTAACTGAAAGAGGCATACAAAAATACGGTGACATTGCTATCCCATACCAGCCGAACTCGCAAAATATTAGAGTTAACATTGCGCGAACGATTGCACCTGATGGCACTGTGCTTACACCACCCGGTGAAGCGTTCAATGACGTAACCCCACCCGGTCTATTATCTTACAATCTTTACTCTGATATGATGTGGCGAGTAATTTCTATGGTTGGACTTTCACCTGGGGTCTGCATTGAATATCAAGTAACACTTGAAGACAAGTTAGAAAAAGTAACAGGCAGCGAAACTTGGATTACGGGAGGATATAACTTTCAGTCTTCGGAAGTAACACTTGAAACGATTTATGCACTTAGATTACCACAAGGACGACACCTTCAATGGAAAACCGACAACTTTCAAATTGAACCAGAAATATCCTATGAAGAAAATAGAATTGTTTTATATATTTGGCGGCACGGCGAGATGCCAGCACTGAAGTTAGAAGAAGGTATGCCTCATATCAACGATGTCGCACCGCGGTTGAGTTTTTCCTCAATTGCGTCTTGGGATGATGTGTACGAGTGGTATAAAGACCTTGCTAAAGGACGCTACGCACCTGACGAACACATACAGCATACTGTTAGCGAACTGACAGAAAACCTAACAACCGATGAGGCGAGGATTCGTGCTATATACCATTTTGTGGCAAAAAACATCCGCTACGTTGGTATTGAACTTGGACAGAGTGCATATCAACCTTCTTCTGCCGTTGAGGTCCTACAGAAACAGTATGGCGATTGTAAAGATAAAACAACGCTGCTCATTTCAATGCTTGAGCTTGTGGGTATAAAAGCCTATCCAGTCATGATCAGCACATCACCATATCAGCGGATTGATACGACTATACCATCACTCAGCCAGTTTAACCACATGATTGCAGCGATTCCCAAGGACAACAAAAATTATATTTGGTTAGACCCGACCTCAAGCACTTGTAGTTATGGCGATTTGCCGCACAGTGACCAAGGGCGGGTTGGACTACTTATCGGGGATACACGAGGGGTTTTTGTGGATATACCTGTTTATCCCGCAGAGTTTAACAAACTCGTGTCCACAACGGAATTGTGGTTAAATAGAAAGGGAGATGCACACGGAGAAATCCGCATTCACATGACCGGACAATACACTATTGACGCACGTTGGACATATCAGCAGATTCCTCCTGCAAAATGGAAAGATACGATAGCGGCTGAATTGAGCCAACAATTTCCTAACATTCAGGTAGACTCTGTCTTGATTTCTGAATTAGACAATCTTGACACACCTCTTGAAATGGCAATCAAGTTCCATGTAAAAAATTACGCTATACATTTAAATAAACAAACACTTCTGCCGCTGCCAATTGATGAATTTGCCGATTATGCAGAAATTGTTGCTGCAGCGAAACGGTCTTATCTACTCAACCTAAGCTATCCCACGAAACTTGAAAAAATAATTCAGATTCACCTCCCAGATGAATGGAGTGCTGTGCTGCCGTCTGATTTTGAACAGACTACAAGTTTTGCAGCAATGGAGAGACAATATAGTCAACAGGAAAACTTAGTTACTTACCGTTTGATATTTACATTAAAAAAACGGACAATTCCCACAGAGGCTTACGCAGAAGCAAAGCAATTCTTTAGCCGACTTGCCAGTGAAGATGGTAGTCGCTTACTACTAAATACAAGAAACAGTAATACTGTCTCTTCAAGATTACGCTAAATTCTTGATGAGAGGAGTACATATTCTTACATAGGCAGATTTGAGATTATCTTACCAATACTTTTAAAAGAGGTGTCTATTTTATGAGTGAAAATAAAAAACCAAATATTGTACTTATTTTGAACGATGATATGGGCTTTTCAGATTTAGGGTGCTATGGTGGAGAAGTTCATACACCAAATTTAGACCGACTCGCCTCAGGTGGACTTCGGTTCACACAGTTTTACAATACCGCACGGTGTTGTCCTTCACGTGCCTCAATGCTTACGGGTCTCCACCCACACCAAACAGGTGTTGGACACATGATGGGTGACGATGGGTTGGAAGGCTATCGCGGAGACCTGAATGACCGCTGTATCACGATTGCAGACGCAGTTCGTTCAGAAGGCTATGGCACTTATATGAGTGGTAAATGGCACATCTCCCGATATACCGGTCCTGACGGTCCCAAACATAGTTGGCCATGTCAACGCGGTTTTGATAATTACTATGGCATTATCACCGGTGCTGCGAACTTTTGGAAACCAAACACCTTAACAAGAGATAATACGCGGCTTGATAGTGACGACCTCCCAGAAGGATATTTCTTTACAGATGCTGTC
>JAPPMR010000793.1 GCA_028818995.1 Candidatus Poribacteria bacterium
TACCTACACCGATGACAATAAACGTAATCATATATGGACGATAGCGCGCATATATCTCCGCACCTTGTATGCGCCCCATTCCAGACCAGAGGTAGTAATTCGCACCTATAAATAACACACCGATCATCACCGCCTGTATGATAAATAGCCATGAGAACAGTGCACCCATCATATTCACACCCATGGTGGTGTTGAACATGTAGATTTCTCTACCTAACCAATAACCAGCGAAGGGGAGTGGAATCAGTCCGCATAAGGCAATGAAGTTGCCGTTATATCCCATCCAATCGTAATGTGCTTTTTCCTCTTTAGTTTTGGCAACGAGATAACGAAACGCCGCGTATGCTGCCACAATTGATCCGCCAAATGCGATGTTTCCAATAAGTCGGTGGATATTGACTGGCATCCATGTGAAATTGTTGACTGCTTCCCATACGTTTGCAAAGAATTCACCGGTAGTTTCGTTGTGGAGCGGGATTACGGTTTTATCTGTTACACCCTCAAGTAGTTCAGCACGGGTTAGTTCAGGGTTTTGCGCTATCGAATTTTCTATCCATGCTTCCTTTGTCTTGTCAGATAACTTTCCGAACATTGTAGCAGGACTTGTTTGATAGGTAAGCCACGTATTTGACACAAACATAATCGCTGTGCCCCATACGTTTAATAACACACCAAGTACGAGATGCACCCATTTAAAACGTCCCTTCATCTTATCCCAGCCGTAGGAATATATGTAAAGGGTAAAGGTCTCTCCAAAGAACAGCACAACATAGAAAATCATCGTCGGACCGAAGATTCCGCTCAATTTGCTCAACACTTTTGGATAGCACCAAACAAGAATAAAGACAAGAACGCCACCGAGTAACGCTGTTGTTGAAAAAGCACCCATACAGAGTTTGATAAACTCTTGTGCCATCCGGTCGTACCGTTCCTCTTTGGTTTTCCATCCGATAAATTCAATAATCACCGCAAACATCGGGACACCGAGGATGAAAGAACCGAACAACAGATGCAATTGCGCAGCAATCCACGCTGCGTTTCGGCTACCAATCAGGGGGAATGGACGATATTCTGCATCAGTCATGTCCTGTGCAAACGCTGGCACAACTGCTAACAGTGCAAAACCGAGCAGTACGAAACCGAGTATGAAGTATAGTCTCTTTTTAGTTATAAGAGATGAGCAACAACGCATTTTTAGTTCTCTCAATTGTTAGGATTTAGCGTCAAAATTGCAATTCTTATGAAATAAAACAAATGAAACCACCTATTTTTTCTTAGGCGGTTTAAATTCAGAAGCCTTGAAGTCTACCTTTAATTCACCACTTGCAGGTACTTGAACAGTTTTGTTTGCGGAACCGAGTTTTTCGTGCCACACCACCACACGCGCTCTACCGGCCGGAACATCTTTGATGGTATATTTGCCGGTGTCAGCTGATTTTTCATAGTCATCTGGATGAATCCAGTTATCCTTATCATCTTTCTGTCCGGTTACCGTATAATAGTTGCTATTAACAGCAACAATATAACCGCTCATCCAAGCATGAATATCGCAAGTCAACTTGATTTCTTCTGCTTTAGTAATTGTGTATGGAACGACTATCCCTTTTTTCTGAATTATGAAGTTTTTTGCTTCATTTTTCGCAGCGTGCGAATGAACATTGTGGGCAACCGGATCGTCAGAAGTTACATTAACAGTAGTACCTATAGGAACTACCGTTACATGCGGCAAATAACGACAATCTTTCTGGTCAACTACAGGATTTTCCTTAAGTGGTGTCACCTTCTGTCCGCTCATGCGTACGTAAACTACAACGTTTTGGATGCCTTTTCCTTTTGAAACAACAAGTACTTCAGATTTAGCACCCTTTGTAGCATCAATACAGTGTTTCTCTTGTGTGTTGATTGTCAATACGGTACGTGTTGTCGGCTCATCCATATCATAGGTTATAGTTCCAGTGATGTTGGCTGCAAAAGCAATACTTGTCATTGTGCTACAAAGAAGTAGCGTGATTATGAATTTAAGATATTTCATCGTTTTTCTCCTTATAAAATTCTTTTTTATTATGTTAACACCTTAAGATTTGAAAAGGCAAACCCTTAAAAACAAACATCACGGATATCCGTGCGTTTTAAGGGCGGAAGGTTACTTTAATATATTCAAGAAGTTCTTGTTGTTCTTCATTACTGAGGTAGTAGTGAAACGCTGGCATATCGTTTTTACCTTCACGGATACTTTCAAGCAGCTGCGCATCATCGTGCATATCCCACAAATTGTTATCCGTCAGGTTAGCAGGGTCTAATTTTTTAAACCGACCAATCCTCCCGTTTCCTTCACCACTGTTCCCGTGGCATCCAGCACAATATCTTGCGTATTTGTATTCAACTTGGTTACGATACTTTGTACTGGGGTCAACCTGTTTTCCTAACCAGATGAACCCATTAAGCCACACAAGGATCATGACGATAACAATGAGTAGATGCTTCATATAGGACGGAACTCCCTTGCCTTAATAGGGACGAATTGAATCCGTTCCTACACTAACGACCTAACGAAATTAGATAATCACGAACCAACTGAATTTGCTTTTCAGCATCATTATCGGCATATCCATCAACTGCCATGTGCTGTCCACCGACAAGAGGCCATGCCTGCGGCATCGCCGTACCGGGTTGGAATGTCTGTGGGTTTTTCATCCAGTCAATTAGCCAATCCGCTTTTAGCCTCTGTTTCGCTAAGGAGAGGTCTGGTCTTCCTGCTTTATCGCTACCTTCAGGAATGATTTCGCCTTGTGAAGGGTGACATGATTCGCATTTTAGTTCGTCAAAAATCTGTTTGCCGACACGTAATTCCGCACTTGTAGACATAGGCGGTTCAAGCGTTTCGTAGGGGAACGGCTCGTCATCTAACGCGGAGAAGTATTTTACAAGGGCTGTTGCTTCTTCGTCTGACATGTCAAATGTCGGCATTCGCACCTTGAGTCCGTAGCGTATATCGGAAGGGTTTTTGAGGAAATCAAACAACCAATCAGGATAAACTCTTGCACCTTCAGCTTGTAAGGTAGGCGGTGCTAACTGTTTTGCTGTGATTTCATCTAATCCTTCGTGTGCGATGATAACATCACGATAATCTCCACCTTCACCTTCTATCTCATGGCATCCGGTACAGTTATATTTTTTGACAACACGTCTCCCAGCATCAACTTGCTTCTGTTTTTCAACGCGATGTGGTTCAACTGCATGGTCAAAGATGTAATTGAGTGGGTATTTCTGCGGTTGGAAACTTTTTAATAGCACTGCGATTGCCTTAGCATCTTCGTCACTAATCTGGAATACAGGCATACGGGAAACAATACGACGCGTTTGGTAACGCCGTGGGTTAGTAATCTTGCCAATTGTCCAATCGTGCCAACTATGCTCAATATCTACAGTATCACCAAAGTCGAGTTCTTCGGCAAGTTTGGCCCCGAATTCACCAAGATCTGCACCGACTTTGGACTCATTTTCAAACCCTGAGATTTCGTGGCAACCGAAGCATCCGTAAGTTCTAACAAGTTTTTCGCCTTCATCAACGTCTACTTCACCAATAGAAGCAGAGACTGCAGTCGGGGTCGGTTCCTGCAGATTCATGAGATATGCGACAACATTATCAAGTTCACGATTGCTCAACCGCAAACTCGGCATAGCCGTATCTGGATCGTAGGCTCTTGGATTCTCAATCCATTGGCGGAGATAGGTTGACGTAACTTTTGATCCAACGCTATCCAGCGCAGGAGCAAAATCGCTGCCTAACTCACCTACTTTATGACATGTTAGACATCCGACAGTTTTTACAGTCTCTTCACCTGCCCTTATAGCGCTTTCAGATTTGGAGTATGTGGCTTGTGATCCATCTAATGTTGGATCGTTCATCTCTGCGAGATAAGCAGCTATAGATTTTACCTCGTCAACGATACGTAACACATCATCTTTCGCGTAAGGATACTCTGTGCCATCATCTGCCTTGATTACATAACCAGTGTCAGTTTCTGTAACAACCCCGTTGCGTTGTCCGCCATTCTTAAAGTAAACAAGTTGACTCATGCCTTCTGCGGGGAAGAAATTCGGCATTGTGGTATTTGGGAGATACGCTTCCGGTTTTTTAATCCAATTCTCAAGCCATGCAATATCTACTTTACTTCCGACCTTTTTCAGTGAGGGGCCGACCTTCTGGATTTTATCAAGTGCGCTGTATCCTTCTACTGCGTGGCATCCATGACACCCAAGGTCTTCAAAGATTGCTAATCCTTTTGTCAGGTTCGGTGCGTAATCCTGCGGCGCGTTTGTTTCAGGATTCAGACCGAAGTCTAACTTCATAACGCCATCGTGGCAACGCCGACAATTGGACTCCATATATCCTTTTTTCTCTTCGGATGTTCTGCCCGTTTTTTTATCCATCCCAAGCACAGGTGTGAGCCAGTATTCAGCATGCGTTAAAGCATGAGCAGATTTCGCAGTTAACCCGTGTCCTTGACCGCCGTGGCAAGGCGTACAACCAAATTTTTCAAGCGGATGTTTTGCAAGGAGAACATCTCGATGCGGATGTGTTTGAAGAACTGCATCATAGCCTGTTTCATAAGATATTTCCACCTCGCCGAAGACATCGGGATCAGTGAAGGTAAGAACACCGTTTTCTGACAATTCGTATTCGTCTGCTTCCGCATCAAAACCATCAATCACGATTGTCTCACTACCGGGTTTGACCTTTGGATGTCTAAGTTGGTGTTCAACAGGATTTTCACCATCGCCTTCTACCTCAAAAGTCTCTTGCGCAGAGGTTTCATAACCACTTTTGTCAACTGCGAAATGACAAGTCGCGCACCTATCCGCAGTATAATCGAACTCTTCAAGATAGTATTGCACAATTGTCCGTGTTTCTCTAAAGGGGTTTTCCAGAAGGCTTCCGAGGAAATTACGTTTGATACCGCCAACATCTGCTAATTTTTCTTCAAGACGAACAACAGATTCGAATTGGGCTTTATCTGCCTCAAGTGATGTGAGGGCTTCTTGTGCTGTTGTAATTCCGTCAGTGATTTCAGTATCCGTAGGTTTATATTTTTGTGCGATTAGGTAGGTGGAAAGTGCTACCTCGGGATCACCACTATTTTGATAAAAATTGGCAAGTGTTTTATTCGCATCAGCAAATTCAGCTTCAGCATTTAGGACAGCGGATGTTAATTCGCCTTCAATCCGTTTTTCATACTCATCTAATTTCTCTTTCCATTTTTTAACTGTTTCAGTGTATTCACCTTGTGCCTCGTGCAAACTGTGTTGATATTTGTAGTTAATAGCGTCAGATTTGCTCTGCTCAAACTTTCGTTCTTGCATTGCTTCATCTAATTCAACCTGCTTTGTATTAACTTCTTTTTCCAAGTCTCTTAACTGTTTTTCGTTGAACTGAGGTTCGGAGGGTATTTCAGGCAAGTTTTTCTTGGCATTTGTCAGTTCTGCATTTGTTTTTTCATATTCGTATTGATAGAACCGTTGTTGAATTTCTTTCCAAGGACGGCGCGTGATCATCTCATCCCAAAAACCCCAAATTGTCACCAACCCTAACAGTGCTGAGAGAATAAAGAACAAAACAGAATATGATTTTTTTTCAGCGTGAATCTCTTTTTTGCTCTTCACGAAATATATAACCTCCAAATTGATCAATATTATGAACAGTGTTGAGAACGAAAACTAAAGTGTAACCATTAAGTCGGAGAAAATTAGATGTTGAACCAGGGTGACACCCAAACATATTTGATATTTAATGCTAATCGAAGAATCATTTTAATCGGTAGCGCAACCATACTTAAAAACAGAAATGAAACAATAACATATCTGATTAGTCCTAATTCTTGTAAAAAACGGCTTGTTTTGTATTTCCAAAAATAGAAAATAGGTCCGAGTGCAAAATAACCAGCAACAACAGCAAACCCAAAGAAATTCGCTGTCGTGTCATCACGAATACCAAAAAGATATGACAAATTTACATTGGTTAAAGGCACGATTTTGTGCGGATCCCAATACTGCCATGGCATAAATATATTCCACCCCGGTCCTCTTAGGAACGTACCGACAATCATCAAGACAATCCATAATATGATAAATCCGAAGCAGAACACAGCAAGGGCGAAAGGTCGTTCCTTGATTGTATAATAGCCTTTGCCTTTAGGATTGATGTCTATATAGGGAATAGCAATGAGTCCTGCAATAATAAAACCGGGTAGGACAACGCCAGCGATCCACGGATCGAAATAGACAAGCATCTCTTGGAGCGCGAGGAAGTACCAGGGAGCTTTGGAGGGGTTAGGTGTTTTGGCGGGATCACTCGGCTCTTCAAGCGGCGCGTCAATCATAATTGACCAAACACCGAGCACCAGCATTATGATTATAGCACAAACAAATTCATTCCGACACAGATATGGCCAAACATATACTTTGTCATTCAGTGCAGCATCTGAAGGGACACCTGCGCGATCTGTCTGGCGTGCTTGTTTATATGCTAACCACATAAAATAGGGTATCAAAAAGAGCATCGCCAAAATCGGAACGTTATCAGGCTTTGATACCAGTGCTAAAAAATGCTCCATAGTTTAATTCGGTCTCCTTCTAAAGTAGAGAAAAACAATCACCGTAATAGACAGATTTTATAGAGGTCCAGATATTCCACCATCTTTGCGGACACGCCAGAAATGCAACGCCATCAACAGGCTTGCTACTAACGGCACAGCAACACAATGTAAGATATAGAATCTTAATAACGTTGACGGACCAACGATTGTCCCTCCAAGTAAAGCGAATCGCACATCGTTTGCTTGGGTAACAATGTCTGTTGGTGTGAAAGGCCCTTCATGTCCCAACACAGGTGTGGCACGTGCCATGTTTGTTCCGACCGTAACTGCCCAATAAGCGAGTTGGTCCCACGGTAATAAATAACCGGTGAAACTAAGGAAAAATGTAATAAGTAGTAGTATAACACCGACTGCCCAATTGAATTCACGCGGTTTTTTATAGGAACCTGTCAAGAAGACGCGGAACATGTGCAGCATTACGGAAATAACCATACCGTGTGCTGCCCAGCGGTGCATGTTGCGGAGGAGCATACCGAAGGGAATGTCAAATTCAAGAGCCTGTACATCACGGAAAGCGTATTCGGCTACCGGGCGATAATAAAACATCAACAAGACACCAGTAACAGCCGTCACAAGGAACATCAAAAAGGTGATGCCTCCCATACACCATGTAAATCGGAAGTTGAGTGCGTGGCGAGAAATACGAGGTGGGTGTAAATGCAGCCAGACATTTTGCAGAATTTGCAATGTGTAACGGCGACCAGTGTTTTCGTAACCGTGTCGAAAAATAGATTTCCAAATATCGGAATTTGTAATCTTTTCCTTTAGTCCTTTACGTTCTTCGTTCATTATCTTCCTTTTTCAGTCTGATGATGCCAGCATCTTCTCAGACGCAATTGTGTCCTCCTGAATTAGACTTTTAGAGAAGCACCAGGGTTCCCCCATTGATCTTTTTCACCCAGAAACTTGACCGACTTATCAATTTGAAGTTGTCCATCCTCAGCCAGAGTAATCTTGACACGTTCAAGAGGGCGTGGTGCGGGTCCTTCATAGTTTATGCCATCTCGGTCAAAACCACTACCGTGGCAAGGGCACTTGAATTTACTCTCGGAACTGAGCCATCGTGGCGTACAACCCAAATGCGTACAGGTCGTTAACAGCGCGTAGAATATTCCATCCTCTCTCCGAACAATCCACACACCAAACGGATCTTTTTTATATTTTTCGCTGACACTACCGGGTGGATATTCTGCAGGAAAACCTGCTTTAAAGACAGATGAAGGTTCATACAGAACACGCGGATAAAGATACCGTACTAACCCTGGACCGAAACATAATCCGAGTGCAGCTGTGAAACTTCCCCAACCAAGATATTTGAAAAAATTACGTCGAGATGACATTCTGTTTCCTACCTAAACCTAAATTTACATTATGCAAAAGTATAACACAATATAAGATTCTCTGGCATAAATTTAGCCCTTTTAAAATTGCTGTATCACGGATATCCGTGAATTTCAGAGTATTGAGAGTTGAGTGAAATGCTTGTGGCAAACTGTCTCATGCACAAAAAATTGCATAGGCATCAATTCAGTGATAGATATTCTTGTAGGAGGGCTTTGTAAGCCCAATATAATCGCGGTTGAAAACCGCTCCTACAAAGAAACTTACCATTTACCACCACCTATGAGTTTCGCCTCAATCAACTCAACCTATGATCTGTGGCTCATCATGCATCTGGTACAAAAGAAAAAGGGACAGGCACAAGGACCTATCCCTACGATGGAATGAAACCAAATCTTGGCGATTACAATCGTTCATTAGACAAACTATCATAAATAATCTGACAGGAGAAAAGATCAACTTAACAACCCAAAAAAGTAACATCTACTGAATAATTTTCACATTGATAATTGGGCTATCTTGTACAAAAGCCTTGCCGTTGATTACAGCTGTGGCACGGAATTTAACTTGGTAAGTTTTAGATTCAAGTGAACTGAGTGCCTCAAGATCAACCTCAACGTCATTTTCGTTCATAGGAATCGTTGCCTCAGGAACAGTGATGCCTTCCGGGACCGTTATTGGCTTGATAGTAACGAAATCTGTAAAACTCCCTCGTCGGACAATGCTCATAGTAAGTTTAGCAGATTTTTTTATTGGTTCACTTTTTTCCGCTGTCTCAGGTGTTTGTTCAGATTTTTCCGTTGGACTCGGATTAGAAACAGCGACAACTCCATCTTGACCTGCAGCCGCAGCTTCCGTTTCGCTTGCTGCTTTCGGGAAAACAATACTAAAACGTAACGGCTCAATCGTAACGATGAAAGGTGCTTCAACAACCGTCAATGGAATTGCGGGGGTTGATTCGGTGAAACTTTCCCGATTGATATTTGCTGTTCCACTAACAGAAATATAACTTGTGCCGGGTATAGGAACAACAGAAAATTGTTCACGGCGTTCAACGGTTCCTGCCCGAAGGGAAATCACGGTGCTATTTTTTCCTGCAGGGATTGTAGCTTTGCCGCCTGAAATACGTTGTGGCATTCCCTGGACCGTAAGGGCGATCGGGGCATTAAAACCTTCTCGTCGATCGGCTATAACATGAAAGTTTGTGGATTTGTTGTGAACCACATTTATATCAACATCTGCAAATGAGAGCGTAAATGGTGGTGCTTCCATTACTGTTAGTAGAATTTCTTGAGGTGATGCTGTTTTTTCTATCCGACGACCCCCAACAGCACCAACACCGACAATAGAAAATGGATGGAGTCCAAGCACTGCATCCGTAGGCGCTGTTATCGTTAACAATCCTTGGTTTTGACCGGCATAGAGAATTGTTGGACTTACTACGAATCCTTTGGGTAGATCAGGAGAGTAGAAACGTAGTGCTCCATTGAATCCATCAACACGTGCGGCAGAAACCGTCAACATCAAAGTACCGCCTCGGCTGATGCGAGGATTATCGGTACTAACATTTACTCCAAAACCAGGGTTAAGTGGACGAATAGTGAGTCTGTAGGGATAATCACCACCACCTGCGTCATTTAAATCGCGTACTGAAATACCGTAATCGCCTGCTTCTGGGAACGTAAATGTAACAATCGCATCCACTCCACTCGCATCATCATTAACACTTAATACTTGTTCTTCAACACTATCCTCCGCCTCTCCTTTTTTATGTGAATATATCGTTAGCAGTGGATCCAGTTTTGACCGAAATTCGCGTGCCTTTACTTCAAAAACGAAACGTGTCCCCTTTTCTACTTTAATGGAATATCTATCTACATCACCTGCTTTTTCTATTTTCCCATTTACTGTGATCGGTGTTCCGATTTTGTTTTCTTCAGCTAAAGCGTTATTTGGCTCTGTTTCATTTGTTTCGTTAAATTCACCTATAGCATAAGGATAGGGATTCGTCTCTAAACCGCTTGGCGTACTGACTCGAAGTTGTTGAATGCCGAGAGAAGCGTCAGGTGAGATGTCAAGTTGTATCGCATTCACTGAGCCTAAATTTGCTCCTGCAACGTTGACATTGTTTGCAGCACCCCGTTTTCCACCCAGTGGGAAAACACTTTGGAGATATGGTAACTCTCCAATACTTAGGCGATATAGATAATTTCCACCACCTTGATAGCGAATGTCGCGTAGGTAAAGTGTATATTCACCTGCTTGCTCAGTTGTGTAATCAATAAATGAATCCAATCCGTTTCCGTCACCGCTTTTCACCACCTCATTTCCACTTGGATCGTATAATTCAATATAGGAATCTAAAGGAGAACCCATACGTTGAGCGTTTATGTCACAAATGAGACGCGCGCCTTTTTTGAGTTTAAAACGGAACATATCAATATCATCAATTGACGCAACTACACCGTTAACAGTAACAGGTAATTCAAGCATGTTTGCTTCTGCAGGTGTGGCATTTGGCTCCTGTTCTTTTATTTCTGGAAGGTCGCCAACGATGAAGTTTTGCGGATTAGAAACACCGTTCGGTGTGATAAGACGTATTTGATGGTTGCCTAATGGGGCTTCAGGTGCAATTTGAAATGAAATAACTAAGCGGGGATTGTCTGGAATGTTGCCAGAGATACCTGATCCATTAAAGCGGACTGTTGCCGCGGCAGCTTTTTTCTTTATTTCTGCTGTGATTCCCTCTTTGTTAAACCATATCTCAGCATTTTCGTTGATGTTTTTGCCTTCAAGTGTAATGTCAATGGTTTGTCCGCGTTGTGCTGCGCGAGGTGATATACTTGTTAGCTGCGGTGCAACCTGCGCATGTGCTATGCCAGCAGCTATAAAGAGAATCAAGACTATTTCAAAAAGGAACTGCGGTCGTTTGTACTTTGTTTTTCTGTGTTTACAAAATAGCGATTCAGGCATTTTGATTACCTCTTAGCAAGTGTTGCCATTTTTGTGTCTAACTAAATTTGGAATCGATTTTCTTAGGAAGTGTAGCAATATTAGGGATCTGAACTTGAAATTACAGTATTTGGTATAAACCACCTGTACGTTAGGTTAAAGACCATGAATCTAATAGTATACTTTCAAAGTTGGGTTTCGCTATCGCTCTACCCAACCTACGAAGTATCGGTGAGTATTCCTAAATTTCACCATATATTAGAAAACCTGTGCTTGAACTATAATTGTCCAAGCACAGGTTTAAGAATTAGAACTAATTTAGAATATCCCGGTAATGACTTCACCTTTGACCAATTCACGTGGTTGATCTAAGTGATTCATCACAATAGTGTGCGGGTCAATACCAAGCGTATGGTAAATCGTAGCGAGGATATCCCGCGGATGCACCGGTTTCTCAAGAGGCGTTGAACCTGTGTCATCAGACTTACCGTAAACCTGACCACCTTTGACACCAGCACCAGCGATTAGACCTGTATAGCAATACGGCCAGTGGTCACGCCCATCTGGTGCGTTTCCGTTACCAGAGGTGCTAACACCCATTCTCGGTGAACGTCCAAATTCACCAATGGCGAGCACAAGCGTTTCCTCTAACATACCCTTCTGATCTAAATCTTCAAGCAGTGAAGAAACCGCACTATCTAATTTCGGACAATGTAGGTTTTTCAATGGTCCGAAGTTCGCTGCGTGGGTATCCCATGCTGTAGTATTTGGATTGCCGTTCGCAACAGAAGGCCAGTTGACTTGAACGAAACGTGTGCCAGCTTCAACCAGTCGGCGTGCGAGGAGTGCACTCTGACCAAATGTATGACGACCGTATTTGTCACGCATTTCGTCAGTTTCCTGCGTCAAATCAAACGCGTTGCGTGCCTTCTGAGACAAGATGAGGTTATACGCTTTTTCGTAGTATTCGTTCAATGCGTAAGACTCTGCTACTTTGTCAATTTCGGGCATATTGGCGTTGATTGTTTCAAGGAGCGTTTTCCGCCGCTGTAAACGAGCGGGTGGAATTTCTGGACGTAGCGTCAAATCGTCAAGATTTATCTCCGTATTGGGGTCTTGGAAGAGAAAATATGGATCATACGCTCTGCCAAGGAAACCCGCATTTCCACCTTTACCGATGATACCACTCTCCTGCATTGGACGCGGGAGTTGGACTGCTGCCAACATCGGTTCATCTGGCGGTCTGATCTTAGCGATATGCGCTGCAGCATTTGGATGATCAGCAGGGGAAGGCGGGTCAAGCTGCCCTGACGGGGCAACCTTGTCCGGTGTTTCGCCTGTAACCATCTGGTACATCGCAGCAGTGTGATTGAAAAGCCCTGCTGGCGTGTAACTTACTGAACGGATAAGACATGCTTTATCCATCTGTTGCGCCAAACGAGGCATTGTTTCTGACAACTGAATGCCAGGTACATTCGTTGGGATAGGATTAAATTCACCACGTATATTAGAAGGTGCATCTGGCTTTGGATCCCAGATATCAATGTGACTTGGTCCGCCTTGCAAGAACAGCAAAATGACAGAATTGGCTTTGCCCCAACCGTTCAGAGGCTTCGCGGGGTCAACTGTCGTGCTTGCCTTGGCTTGGAGTGACAATACTTGTGGTATGCTAATGCCCAGCATCGCCGCGCCACCCACGCGGAGAAATTCTCTACGTGAGAACCCATCACATAATCTTCCGGGTGCTTGTGGTAACGATAACATCAATTATTTCCTCCATAATTTCTGTGCTACTTCCGTTGTGGAACGCACAGATCGGTATAGGGCTTAGCGATTGAATAGGAATGCGGGACTATTAATTAATGCCCACATTAAATCTTGCGCGCCTTCTTCCTTAGATTCGGCACTTGCAAGATGTTCAGCCGCTGTCTTATATTCATTTTCTTGCGGTAACCGAGCAAATGTTGCGAGATACATCTCTTCAATGAGTGTACGATCATCTTTATCTTCTTTGATGAGTTTAGCAATTCGTCCTTTAGGATCAATAATTGCATTCGCAACCGTCGGTCCGTTGATAAGGTTCATCGCATGTGCGAGGCTTACTTCTGTTGTTCTTTCACATTCACATGAACTTTCACGTTCTGGACGACCAAACAATTTCAAAAATCCGTCATCCTTAACTTTGCTGTCTGGTAATTGGACTGCGCGGAAATCTTTTGGCACACCCTCGAACTTTGGTTGACTTCCCGTAGCAACACCGATAGCATCTAACAACTGTTCTGCTGTCAAACGTCGTGCAGTTGCGTGCGAGAAATTAATCGTATCTGCTTTGTTCCATTTGTTCGTCTTGATACTCTGTTGATAGGTTCGAGAGCGAGCGATTGTTTTCATGATATGTTTTATATCAAATCCGCTATCTACGAAATCTTTCGTCAGTGCATCAAGCAATTCTGGATTACTTGGCGGGTTACTTGTTCGTATATCATCGACTGGTTCAATGATACCGCGTCCCATGAAGTAACTCCATATACGGTTTACCCCTGCTTTTGCGAACATTGGGTTTTCAGCAGATGTGAGCCATTCTGCCAGAGATTCCCGTTTATCAGTCGCATCTTCCTTTGTTTCTCCAAACGGAACTGATGGTGGAACAACTGCCAACGTTCTTGGATGTTTAACCGGAGTAGGACTAAAACTGGCGTATACAACTTCTTCACCCGGTAACCGTCCGTTCTTCACTTTAACATCTGAGAAAAATGCTCCCAATTCATAGTATTGATTTTGGGTCCATACTTCAAACGGATGATCATGGCATTTGTTACAAGAGAATCTAACGCCAAGGAAAAGCTGAGTCGTGTTTTCCACAGCTGCAGTATATTCACGTGAGACACGGAAATAATTTGCCGCTGGATTGGAATACGCACTACCAGTTGCTGTAATTAGGTCATGTACAAATTTATTATACGGACGATTTTCAGCAATTGATTCATGTATCCATTGCTGGAAAAGCCACATGCCACGTTCACCGAGGAATTTACGGTTTGATTGTAACAGGTCACCCCATTTATGTGTCCAATGGTCAACATACTCAGATGTTTCAAC
The DNA here is from genome assembly GCA_028818995.1 of Candidatus Poribacteria bacterium. The sequence continues at coordinate 14,049 of JAPPMR010000793.1, forward strand.
CAGTGTATCAATCAACTTTTCGCGTTTTTCCTTAGACGGTGCTTTATCCGCGAGGAAATTCCTCACCTGATCGGGCGCTGGTGGGAGTCCGGTCATATCAAAGTAGATACGGCGAACAAACTCTTCATCTGTGCATAATTCAGATGGTAAAATCTTCAACCTTTTCAGTTTGTTGTGGACGTGCGTATCAATGTAATTGTATTCAGGTGTTTCAACCCATTCAAAACCGCTCCTGTCGCCCATAACGATGATGCCGTTTGTGCTATAAGCACCTTCATATCGAGTCAAGATAGCGGTTTCTCCACGACGTTCCGCAGTAACCACACCTTCGTCTGTCACCTTAGCGACTTCACCCACACTGCTGGTGAATTTTGCTTCACGGGTAACATCACGTGTTGTGCCATCAGGATAGTGCGCAATGACTATCAACTGTTGCTTATTTCCGGGCATAGACAATTCCGCAGATCCAGGAATTACCTCTAACCTTTCAACTCGTTTGGTTGTTTGAACATCAGACGCTACGCCTTCAGTTATCCACTGGTGGATGAGTTTATAATCGCGTAAACCCGGCACGATCACCTGACCGCCTTTGTGTGGCACTTCAGATGTCGGTTTGAGCAGCATCAGACTCTGTTCGGGAAACGCACGATTGAAGCGACGACCAGATATATCTTCAATCAGGAGTTCGTAATCAAATTCCGGATCGTAGCCGCGCAGTGAGAGTTTGAAACCGTTTTTACCTTTTGCAGCGCCGTGGCAAGTGCCGTTATTACAACCTGCATGGCTTAAGATTGGCATAACGTCTCGCACAAAACTTACCGGTGGTGCATCAATACTTTTGACGGTTACCGGTAATTCTGTAATGACATTTTTGACTGTAATCTTAATCGCTGCAGTCCCAACTGAATTCGGAAAGATATAGCCATCTTCATGCAATTTTACCCCATCTGATGTAGGTTTTAGCACTGCCCAAGATGTTACATCAACCCATTTTCCGTCTTTCGTTTGCCCCGAAACAAGCACACGACGCCCATCACGCGCATGTTCTAACGTTAGCGACTCAGGGTGAGTCTTTAACGCTTTAATTTCAGGGATGTCTACACTCGGCGCAGTCTCCTCCATCTGACCCCAGCTTGAATACTGAAACATCAAACAACAGGAGAATGCAACAAGAAGTGCAATCACCAAATTATAGCTGAGTTTCACATTAACCTCCATAGATGATATGAAACTTTAACAAAGCGGTTTAACCCGCCTATCTACTTTTACCTCTGATTTTTTAAGTTTCCCCAAACTACCGGCAATTTGCCGCGTGAGGATACATCTAAATACGCTGATTCACTTGCTAACCAATTTATGACGTTTTCTGTGAGTTGTTCTAGCTGGTCAATACTTTCGTTATTCTTGTGGTAGTTCGGAAGCCGCCAATTCATATTGAACACTTTGCCGTCTCCTGCTTTCCAATATCCGAAAGCGGCAATTCTTGCTGCATAATTTGTACCACCCTCCCATGCATGAGCGAGAGTGGTAAAATTCTTTGCAAGACTATCAAAATAGTCACCACTCTTAGGAAAACCGGTAGAATTTACTTGAATCCAATCATTAACTTCTGGTGCATCTCCATCAACATTCTCAAGTCCTTCAACCAGACCGAGATCAAGTGTTTCTTTTAACACGATAATGCCAACTTTGCTACCATCGTCAAGTTTGGGACCAAATGCGCGTGGTTGAGCATTCTCAAGACCCATCGGTGTAGCATAACTAAATGCCTTACCTGTCAACAGGAGGGCACCTCCGCTTTCCGCATAATCCATGAACGCGTCAAGTTCGGCATTGGTCAAAGCACCAGGGTCAGAATCCCCTTCATTCCACCAAACGACTGCGAAATTTTTAAACTTATCACTCTTTATGTCACCTTTTCCTAATACTGTTGTGCTAAACGTGTCTTTTGCGAATTCCATTGCAGGTTTAGTAAACGGTCCGTTATCACCCAGATAAAGAAACCCTACCTTTTACTACATCTGCATTTCCTACATTTAAACCACATATTAACATTAATGTCAAGCAAAATAGAAATATTCGGGACATTTTTCCTCCTGATTATTGGGAGTGATCGTATATCCTAATTATCACACTTTATACAAAAATGAGCAACAAATTTTATGAGATAGACACTATTACATTGGACCTACGCGTTCAGGACCCCTGTCCATAGCAAACATCGACGCATCAAAACTTCTTTTTAACAAATCAAATTTAATATCTTGCTTCTCTGATACACGCCATAGATTGTTGAACTCATCAGGGTCATCAACTAAATCGTAAAGTTCTCCTTCTTCGTGTCCGTGATAAACTATTAACTTATAACGCTTATCTCGGAACATTGTTGCGAAAGTATGGTCACGCATATCAAGTGCATCGTAATACTCACACCGAACAAAGTCACGATGACGTACTGCCTGACCTCGCAGAATAGGCAATAGTCACTGTCCTTGCATCCCAA
>JAPPMR010001013.1:0-12937 GCA_028818995.1 Candidatus Poribacteria bacterium
GTACTGCAACAACCCAATCTGCACACCTTCACGCTTGTCCATGCTCACAGGACGTTATCCGCATCAGATTGAAGCGTGGGATTTAGGGGCAATACTTGATCGGAAACATAAAACGTGGGGTGATTATTTAACAGCGGCGGGATATGAAACCGTGTTGTGTGGACGCACACATTTCAATGGGACGGATCGGCTTCTCGGTTTTTCTAATCGTTTATTAGATGATCTGCCTCGGTGGCGTAACACAAAAGGGAATCCGCCACGACGCACTGCGGATGCACGTCGCGGTTCCAATTCACACGTTACCGAATGCGGTCCAGGAGACCATGAATACACAAGATATGACCGAAAGGTCGCAGACTTAGCAGTGGAATTCTTCCACAAAAAAGCTGCTTCACCAAGCGATAAACCTTTTCTGCTTTATTGCGGGTTCATGCATCCACACTTTCCACTGATTGCACCACCTGAGTTTTTCTCATTGTACGACCCAGATACACTTGATCTGCCTGATACTTGGAATGAACCGCTTGAATCCCAACATCCTGTGATACAGCATCACCGTTGGGCGTGGCGAAATGATATTCCACCACCAGAAGAAACTGTCCGCTGTGCTTTAGCGTCCTACTACGCTCTTGTTTCGTCTCTTGACGCACAGATTGGACGGATATTGGAAGCAATTGACACATCGCCATTACATGAAAACACAGTTGTCATTTACACAAGCGATCACGGTGAAATGGCAGGGAGTCATGGAATTTGGCAAAAGCAATGTTTCTACGAATCCGCCGTGAAAGTGCCGTTGATGCTACGTCTACCTTCGGGTGAAACTGGTCGAGTGAAGCAAAATGTCTCTTTGGTGGATGTTTTGCCAACATTATTAGAGGTAGCAGGTCTGGAAAAACCGTCAGATTTACCGGGCAACAGCCTGTTGGAAATTGCCCGACATCAACCTGACAAAACAGCACGCGCAGTGTTATCAGAATATCATCATATGGGCATGCTAAACGCAGGTTTTATGCTCAAACGTGGGGATTACAAACTGTGTCATTACGTCGGAAGTCAACCGCAGCTGTTCAATGTAGACGTTGACCCACTGGAAAACGATGATTTGGCGTTAAATCCTGAGTATGCTTCAATTCGTTGCGAATTAGAAGATGCTCTACATGCAATTGTTGATCCTGATTTTGAAGATATAAGGGCAAAAGAGAACCAAGAAACACGTAGATCCAAAGGAGAGAACAGCTAACTATTACACCTCGCCATCAAAATAATCAAGACTCGGCTCTTTACGGTAGATTTTCCGAAGCACATAAGGTAGCACCTTGTTGGAATCTGGATACTCGCTTACATCATGCGGCGTGGAAGTGCCGAGTATAAACAATATCACTGGGGCATCACCTTCGTTTACGAACTTATGTGCACCAACTAGGCCTGGTGGAAACGCAATAAAATCACCTTGCCGTACTTCCACATCACCTCGCGGTGTTTTGAGTGTGCAGATGCCTTCCATCACATAACACATTTCTTCACCAAAATGGTGCAGGTGCATCGGAAAACTTGCCTTTCCCGGTTGCAGACGGTAAACACAGTATCCTATATTTTTAGCCCCTATAAGCGGGTCAATATCTTTATATTCAAACTCATAAGGGTGTGGAGCATTCCTATCTGCCCATTCAATTTCATCAATGTTAATGCAATTGATATAAATATCGCTCCGTGCCTGCAGGCATTCTACCAATTCTTGTCGTCCGTCCCTAAATAGAGAATGCCCATCTCCAACGAGAACAGCGTTGAAATTCAGTGCTAATACTTTGCGAAGTTGCATTGCTGCCTTCGGTGCGTCTACTAATTTATCATCTGCAAGTAGTGTTAAACGTCCCATCGGTTCACCTGCAACTATATCTCCAAAAAGGATTGCATTTTTCTCCGAAAAATAGAGTGCTATTTCCCCTGGACTTTTCCCAAATGGGAGATGAACTGCCCGTAAACCCGGCACAATCGTTTCGCCATCACTAATCTTTCGCGCAGGCTTAATCTCAAGCAAATCAGCATCCGCTTCATGCACAATTACTTCTGCCCCTGTCCATTCTTGAAATGCAGCGGCTTCTCTCTCATGGTCACGATTCGTAATCACAATCCATTTCGCACCGCCAAGTTCTTCAAATTGCGCACGGTCGGCATCACACATGGTAACTGGATCTATGGCGATATTTCCATCGTTCCTAACCCATAGATGTCCGTTAAAATCAATCTGCCGTACTTCGCTAAATACCGACCAAGTATATATGTCTTCAAAAATCAAACGTTTCATTTTTTATCCTTTGATATTAATCCGTATACTTCAATTTCCTGGGCGAAAGGTTTACCTAATGCTTTTCGTGGCATGATGCGTCCATATAGAGGAGAATATTGGGAGGCTATGCGTTTATCATCAGAGGTGCCGCCGATATAAATACGTAGTGATTGCGCTAAAATACTCCTACGCATCTCAATTGCATTACCTCGGTTGTTATGAACTTCCAGAAGTGCTTGCCAACGCCCATCACCTTCTAATTGCCTATACAAAATTGCATCTGTAATGTTTGTGCCACGGATGACAATACGATGGATGGATTTTCGAGTGGGGAGTGTCAAATGAATCCATCTGCCTTTCACGTATCCAACTGTTTTCAGATTACCATCTATCATTTCTGGAGCAGTGCAGGTTACGCCTTCCGCAACCGCAAGGTTCTCCCATTCTTGAGGTTCAATTAACATCTGAAATGCTTTTGATTGACATCCCAAAACTACTACGCAAACACATATTAGTAAGCGGATATATAGGTAACGCTTCATCATTTATCTCTGTTATATTTTATGATTTTCCGTGATTATATGCTATTTCATGCCGCTTTCAAAGTCACATTAAGATTATACCACATTTCCACTTTTAAGGTGTGTGAAGTTTTTGGCATGAATACTCTTTTTCTCTTGTTGGAGGGGTTTTCAACCCCGATAAATGCCATACGCGCATTTGGCGTTGATTCCGATAAATCGGGCTTACAAAGCCCTCCAACAAGAAAGATGACATGGTTAATGCCAAAATATTTACACATCCGCTTTTAATTTGACTTTTCCCTGCAATCTGTGTATACTTGTATTATTCATTAAGCCGGGATGCTGGAATTTGGTAGACAGGCTAGATTCAGGTTCTAGTGTGCTTTTTTGCGCGTAAGGGTTCGAGTCCCTTTCCCGGCATGCTATTCCCTTTGCAGTGTTTCTGGTACTAACCAGAGGAAGATACCAACCGCAAGGTAACCAATTCCTCCTAAAGCAAAACCCGAAAAACCCAATCCAAACCAATCAGCAATATTTCCAACAACAACGGGGCCTGCAGCACCTCCAAAATCTCCAGTGATTCGCCACAATCCGAGAAACTCTCCAGTGCCCTCCTTCGGTGCCAAATCTGCACCAAGCGTCATCATCGTCCCCGATGCGATTCCGTTACCAAACCGCATCACAATTGCCGACAATAGCAGCCATGTAAATGTATCCGTAAACGGCATTAACGCCATACCCGTAGCAAAGATACATATACCCGGCACCGTAGCGTATCGCCTGCCAAAGCGATCCATCATAAACCCCGCCACAGGAAACATTGACATATCAACTGCCGAAGAAATCATTTCCACTGACCGGACACCGCGTGTGTCTAAACCCACAACGAATTTGGCATAGAGCGGAATGATAATATGGCATCCGCGCCGCAACGTCTGAACACAAACCTGTCCAATCCCCGCTGTTGCCAAGAGTTCAAAATGCTGTTTTGACACATGAAGAAGTTGTGTTAGATAGGGTTGTTGCGCTTGTTGAGGTTGAGTCTTTGACTCCTGTTTTGTGCCAGGTATAGAGAAGAGACAGATGATTAACGTCAGCACAGCAAATGCTGTATATACGAAAAACGGGAGACGCAGGTTCGCCCCAAGGAAGATTACCCCAAATTTGCCAGCGAAAGTTCCCATTCGGTTAACACCACCGAACAGCGCAATAGAACTTCCCCGTTTTGCCAGCGGAATTACATCTGCCATATAGGCATGACGAGAGAGCATCCACAATGCATTACCGATGCCTCCAACTAACTGCGCCCCGAAAAGATGCCAAATGTTTCGGGCTGTTCCCATACCAATTGCTGAAAAACCTATCATTAACAAGCCAAGCAGCATCGCAGGTTTTCTGCCGATTCGTTCTACTAACACACCAGCAGGAATATTTCCCACAACGCCAACTGCAATAACGAAAGTTGTCAACGTATAGGATAACTCAAACGATTTGATATAGATAGAAAGTGTTGGAGAGATGATTCCCACGCCTGTTGAAAGAAGCAACGCGGGGAGATAGATGGGCAGGATCAACGATGCCCGACTAAAATTACTTGATGCCAAATTTGAGATGACTCCCTTAGGCGGGTGGGACCTCTTCCATAAAAGTTACGCTACGGGACTTATTCTTCACGGAAGCATGCTGGATATTGTTCTATGGTGAATTATAAAATAAATAGACACTTTCGTCTCCCGGTAGGCGAGGTTTCCTAACCTCGCTGGTGTAGAGTGTCAAAATAATTCTAAAATCTACTTTAAATAAAATTTAGAGTTACAGCGGAGGTCTACTGCTATAGCAACATGGGTCAATGCGCGTCTCATCTATTAACTCTTCCTCACACCAACAAATGCAGCACTCCATAACGTACGAACTAATCTTCATAGTCAGAACGGTCAGTGTTACCACCATATTTGAGTGTATAAACCATCAGATTAGTCATAAAACGATAGACATCAGTGGAACGCCGCATTCTGAGCGCAGTTCTGGATTGGATTTCTGCTGTCTCCATCGCACAGAGATAGTCTTTTCTATTGAAAATAACACCAAGTCTATGATTAGAACTCAGGAGGACACCCAATGAATTTTTAAAAGTTAAGTTGGGCTGTTTCCTTCCACCGGGCGTGCGCGGCACATATATGCCGCGATGAAACTTATATCTCGTCGGGAGTGCTTTATTTTCACTTCTCCAGAATACCTCACCACCTTCAGGCGGTTTATTAAGTTTGTAGAAGATATTATAGATTTCGTGGTCATGCGGTAATTTTTCTAAAGCAAACTCAGGAAATATCTGTCTCAGTTCATATTCAACAGTGTTTGAAAACCCAGCCTTCAAACCACAATCATCAAAAAAGAGTGTACCACCTCTTTCAAGCACATATTTTCGGAGTGCAGCACGTTCTTGCTCCGAAAAACCGCGTTTTATTTTTTTACCGCGCATTAAATTACGATTAATGGTCATCTCCTTTTCGTGTCCAGTCATTATTATAAGTGGCGCATCTAATATCTTTGGATCTGTCAGAGGTAACGTTCCACCAGCAAAACTAATATCTGCCCGTATCCGGGTGTTAGCCTCTAACCACTTAATCAAAGACGGGATCGCAGTTGGATCTTGCCACCAATCGCTAAGTGAATGCTTCAGACGGATGATACGGATATGTCCCTCCAAATCTGCGCCACTGCCTTTCAAGATACCACCCAACTTATCGCCAATTTCATCCCGCAGCGTTGGCAACTTACCGTACCCTTCTCCCAAATCGGCATATCCCGATCCAGTACCAGTCCCTTTAGAAAAATTGCCAAATCCTGAACTGCCTTTGCCACGTTCCACTATCCCGACTGTACCGCTGCCGCCTTTACCTCTTTCGGGTACAACGCCATCGGTTGGATCAATACCTCCAGACAACTCTTTCCCATCAAGTTGAGCCTGATTTAAAATAGTTTCGGGCGAAGGGGCGAGCCTTGTTACGTTTTCTATTACTGACGAGGTGTCTGACGGTAACACATCTTGGACAGGAACAACAGGATCAATAGGTGTTGGGATACGTTGCGCGCTTAAAATTCCTTTCACGCCACTTGTATCGACTTTTCGAACCACCTTAGTTATAGGTTTCGGTTTTGGTTTAGGCAAATCTTGCCTAATCGTTGTCTGTTTTGTTGATGTATTTACTAATTCCGCGTACATCTTATCCTCAATGTTTTGTATAGCAGGTTTCAACAACCATACCGCTAACAGCACAACGGCAATACCATGAATGACAAGGGATAAAACCAGTGATCTCCAACGTCTTTGTTTTATTAAGTGCCTTCTCACCATTTTCGTAGTCATTTTCTTTTCCTCTTTGCGTTGAATTTTCGGTATTTGTAGTCGAGCAATTCATTGTATTTTTTTCTTTTAGAAGGACTTTGTCCGCTTGATTTCTTTATAGTCAAATCTAAAAATATGTGCACACTCGCTGGTAGATACGGTTTCCTATCCCGCTAAATGCCAAACTATACATATCCTAAATATCTGAAAGTGCGTCCGAATAACAACTATAGGTAGCATCATCAAATAAAACAAACTGGATTAATTCTGGCATCGCAGCGTTACTTTCTGCCAAGTCACGAATTGTCTCAAGTGCCACAGTCGCTGCTTTCTCTGTTGGGTATCCATAAACCCCTGTGCTGATTGATGGAAAAGCGATTGATTTCACACCGTTTTCTGCAGCTAACTGAAGACTTTCCTTATAACAACTCGCGAGAAGCGCAGCTTCATCCGCATTACCTCCGCTCCAAATTGGACCGACAGTGTGAATGATATATTGTGCAGGCAGGTTGCCGCCAGTAGTGATAACTGCAGTGCCTGTTGGACAACCGCCTTGACGCGCTCGAATCTCATCGCATTCCTTCACAACTTCATCACCACCTGCGCGACGAATCGCTCCATCTACACCGCCACCGCCGATAAGTTTTTCGTTTGCTGCGTTTACAATCGCATCAACTTCTGCTTTCGTTATATCACCTTGAATAAGTTCTAATGTGGTTTCTGCAAACTGTTTCTGCATATAATTTCTCCTCGCTAAGTGCCATATAATTTTCAATATCTCCGCTGAATAAAACCTGCGCGTTGCATATCTCGCAAAATAACAGACTCGAAGGGGACATCTGTGCTTATACGTACATAACCGATACCTCGCTCTGTGCAGAAGCAGTCTAAGTTTTCACAGAATTCTCTTTGTCGGTTTCGGTAGTGTGCAATTGTCTCTTCGTTGACTGTAATCTCTTTAGTTTCGCCTGTTTCAGCATCTTCTAATTGCCATTCACCGGGAGGCGGCGGATCAATTTCTTCAAGGCATTGAACGTGAATTAATGTCAGCGCAAATCCACGCCCTAACAACGAATTAATACCCTCCGCATACCCGCCAGAATCTAAAAAATCGCTCAGAATAATCGCTACACCTGCTTGAGCTTGGAATGCCGCCAAATGCTTCAGGCATTCTGTCAATTGCGTTGTCCCACCTGCTTCAATTGTTGAAAGTGCTTTTTGAAAACGCGAGTATTGTGATTTTCCGTAAGTGGGGGGCAGTGCTGAAAACAGATGATCTGCTAACGTAAAAAGTGCTACACGATCCGAATTCGCTAAAGCAATATAGCCTAACGATGCAGCAATCTGCTTTACATAGTCTAACTTTGCAGGTTCACCAAACTGCATAGACTGGCTTGTATCTATCAAAATAGAGATTGCTAATTCTTGGTCCGCTTGGAATAATTTGATAAACAACTTTTCCAAACGTGCGTAAACGTTCCAGTCAAGATAACGCAGATCATCGCCATGCTCATAGAGGCGGTAATCGGCAAATTCAACCCCTGTTCCACGGTTGAGACTGCGACGATCCCCTCTAAATTTCCCACGAAACGGTTGTTGGCAATGGATGCGTAACTGCTCAAGCTTGGTGAGAAATTCAGGACTTAACATGGTCATTTGATACTATTTCAGGATCAACATCTTCCGGGTTGCAGAAAATTTCCCTGCAGTAAGCGTATAAAAATAGATACCGCTCGCGACAGATTCACCTATTTCATTTTTACCATCCCAATGTGCTGCGCGGTTCCGAGTCTTATATATACCTGCAGGCTGATGTCCTAATGCCAAGGTTCGCACGATTCTTCCCGTTGCAGAATGAATAGTTAAAACCACCTCAGTAGGTGCTGCTAACTGGTAAGGTATCCATGTTTCCGGATTGAATGGGTTCGGGTAATTCGCAAACAGTAAGGTTTTTTCAGAAATCAACGAAGCCAAGAGTTGCTCAAGGAAGCGAATGCCCTGTTGTGACCTGGCATCCGTAAGATTTAACTGTTGTGCTTGTGTAATCCACTTTTGTACAGTTGTTCTTATTAGTGTTCTGTTTAGGTTTGCCCCTAACGCTGCAGGGGCAGCAGCTTCAGTATCTAATCCACTCGCTATCGTAATAAGGTCTTTAATGTCAACTGCACCATCACCATTAACATCTGCTACTGTTTGATCTTCTTGTCCAAAACGTGCAGCGACGAACGACAGGTCCAAGATATCTACAGCACCATCGCCATTTACATCCCATGGAGGTTCTACCACCTTTCCAGAAATAACTATATAGGGTAATCTATTACCATCACTGTTAGAAAGCATTGCGGATAAACTGATTGTTGATGCTCTACGTGAAATAACTTTGAATGTTATTGTTGCAAGTGTACCGTCACCGCTGCCAGTATCCGCAGTAGATATATTGATAAATGATATTTGTCCTGGTTGACTTACTGTTGGACCTTCAAAAACATCATCAGATAAATAATCACCATTAGCATGAGATACATACTGCAGTGAATCACTGTCATAGTCTACAGTGATCTTATAACCTCTGACATCTTGTCCTCCAGCAATGTTGATATTAATTTCAAATTGTTCATCAACAGGTGGAGATTCAATCGTAGAAGGTGTAATGTGAACATGGGTGGAGAGATCCCATAAGCGAATTGTTCTATCACTACTTCCACTCGCTAATATCTTTCCTCCCGGGCTAAACGTAAGACTATAAATAGTAGAAGTGTGCCCCGCGAGGGATGCCACTTCAATTTCGGTTGCAATATCCCATAGTAAAATTCTCCTTGAACTTACGCCTGCAAGTATTGTTGCATCTGAGTTTATTGAAACATAATTCAAGTTACTAACATTAAGGGTTTGCTTTTGTTGACCGGTAACCGCATCGTATAAACGATTTCCACTGACGAGTGTTTTTCCATTTTCTATGAACGCAACATTATATCCGTTTTGTTCGATAGTTTTTTTATGGAACCCAGTGGAGGCATCCCATAAGCGGATGGTTTGATCAGAACCACTTGCAAGTGTCTTTCCATCCGGACTGAAGGCAACGCTATTAACCTCTCTATAATGTCCTTCAAGTGTTACTTTGTATGAACCAGTGATAGCATTCCACAAGCGAATTGTTGTATCACTGCTTCCGCTTGCAAGTGTTTTACCATCGGGGCTAAATGCGACACTCCTGACAGCACTCCGATGTCCTTCAAGAGTCACTCTATATTGCCCCGTGGTGGCATCCCAAAGGCGAATTTTCCCATTTTCGCTTCCACTTGCAAGTGTCTTTCCATCCGGACTAAACGCGACAGAATAGATATAAGCATTATGACCGGTAAGTTTATGCTTATGTACTCCTGTAGCAACGTCCCATATACGAATCGTTCTGTCATGACTCGCGCTTGCCAGCATCTTTCCATCAGAACTGAACACGATTCTGGTAACAGATTCAGTATGCCCCTCAAGAATAGTGTGCTTAAAGTCTTGCGCAAAGATATTGAATGAAAAGACGGTAAATAAAGTTAGGACGCTTAAGGTTGTTTTCATAATACGAATTCTCTTTCAAAAGATTGATAGCCTTGTTTTACTTCAAAATTAACATCCTTCGCGTTGCTGTAAATTTCCCTGCAGTAAGCGTATAAAAATAGATACCGCTCGCTACAGATTCACCTATTTCATTTTTACCATCCCAATGTGCTGCGCGGTTCCGCGTTTTATATATACCTGCGGACTGGTGTCCTAATGCCAAAGTTCGCACAACTTTTCCCGTAGCAGAATGAATAGTTAAAACCACCTCAGTAGGTGCTGCTAATTGATAAGGTATCCATGTCTCCGGATTGAATGGGTTCGGATAGTTCGCAAACAGTACTGTTTTCTTTGCTATCTTTACTGTTTTCTTTGAGGTCAAAGATATTAAGAGATTTTCTAAATTCGTTATACCCTTCCGGAATTCGATTGAGCCATCATAACCTGCCCATGCAAGTTTTATCCAACCTTGTATCATTGCAGGAGAGAGTGCTGCAGGTGCATCTGCCTGTATGTCTATATGTTGGGCAACCGTAATAAGGTCCGAGATGTCAATAACGCCATCGTTGTTTAGGTCATAACTGGAACTTTGGGGCTTGAGCTCTCGTCCAAAATAGAATGATATCTCAATCATATCAAGGATACTCACTCTTCCATCACCATTCAAATCCGCGCGGTGAGGGACTGGCGGCTGATAATTCGGGATACGCACATCAAATTCCGCAGCAGGATCAAGTCCAAAAAAACCTGACCACCAACCTTTCCCCTCGTACACGGCAACTAACAAGAAATTTTCTCCGCGTTTCAGCACAATACCAACAATATCTTGATAATCGTCAGCATCTCGGTCTACAGCGTTTTCATGAACCAATTCACCGTTGAGCCATACCTTTACCGCATCACCGCTACCCACAAACATTGTTGTTGGTTGTTCCCGAGGTGAATCCAAGACAATTGAACCGTATGCCACATGATGATCTATATCATCTATGCCAAGCCCTACTTCGTTTACAAGCTCATTGATGTTATTGCCACCTTTTCGCGGGAGTTCACCGATCTTCCACTCCTTTTTTCCTACGGAAGTGCCTGGAACAGCACCTTGTGTCGCAACCATCTCCTCCGTTATAGCACCATCAGTTGCTTGTTCTAAAAAATCTGTGCCAGAATCGGCCGCTTCCGAGCCGGACAGTTCTCCAGTCGGGACTATCATCCACAACCACGGCCCCCTAATCTTCGGTGCATCAATGTTGTCATTACCTATGATAACTACCCCTCTACGAATCAACGGATTCAAAGGCAAAAAATTCGTTATATTATTATTATCAAGATTGACAAATATCAAATTATGCAACGCGGCAAGCGGAGAGACATCTACTATTTCATTCTGATTTAGGTTCAAACGTGTCAGACCTTTTAAACTCGCTAACGGAGATATATCCTCAATGTCGTTATTGGCAAGATGTAACTCCCGCAAACCTGTTAATCCCTCCAGAGCAGAAAGGTCCGATATTTCTCCGTTATTAATCTCAATAAACTGTAGTTTAGGTAAACTTGCTAAGGGTTTAAGATCTAATATACGGGTCTCCGAGGCGCGAAAATTTCTCAAACTAATTAAGCCCTCCAACGATGACAGGTCAGCAGGTGGGTTATTGCGCATTGTTATCTCTACCAGTCTTATTAAACCAGAGAGTGGTTTAAGGTCCCTAATCACATTATTCGAGATGTTTAGATTTTCTAAATTGACTAATTTTGCCAGTGGCAAAAGATTAGATATCGAATTGTTATCAATAGACAGTTCTTCCAGTGTAATTTTGTCTTCAAGAGGTGAAATATCAATCAGAGCGTTTTCTCCCAAGTGAACTTCATTTAGTTGGGGCAATTCCGTAAGTTCAGATATGTCATCTATCACATTATTACGAAGGTCAAGTTCTTGTAGGTTTATAGCAAACGCAAGTCCTGTTAGATCTGTAATCTCGCTATCCCGCGCTTCAAGGTTCACCAACGTTTCCATATCTTCCTCGGTAATCGCGGCACCTGGTGTTTTATCAAGTTCTTCTTCAATTGCATCCCGCAGATTTGGGTCAGGAATATTAACGGTTTGTGCTGATGTAACCAACGGAATGACGAAAAACACCACCCAAAATGTAAATACACATGTCAATAATTTCATTCGTAACATTCATTCTCTCCTGTTATTAAGATAGGCGCGCTTTAGCAGCGCGCCATGAAATTATTTCATCAATAACATCTTTCGGGTAGCAGTGAAATCTCCTGCCGTGAACGTATAGAAATAGATACCGCTCGCGACAGATTCACCGATCTCGTTTTTGCCATCCCAATACACCGCACGACCACGACTCTGATAGATGCCAGCAGTCTGATGTCCTAACACCAATGACCGAACGACTGTACCGTTCGCAGCATAGATGGTTAAAGTAACATCGGCAGGCTTTGCAAGGTGATACGGTATCCATGTCTCCGGATTGAACGGATTCGGATAGTTCACAAGTAACGCTGTTTTCTCTGGTACAACGATAGTCTCCAAAAGTCTCTGGAGATTCGCAATGCCTCGTCGGAAGGCAATAGAACCGTCATCTTCAAGTTGTGCTTGTTTTATCCAGGATTGTACCGTAGCAGGTGTTAATTTCTCACTATCCATTGCGACAAAGGTAGGAGCGGATGCTGTTGATTCACCGAATTTCTGTGCCACAGTGGTAAGGTCTGCGATGTCAATAATCCCATCACCGTTTACGTCAGCTTCTGGATTAGCAGATGCATCACTGTTTAAGAATTGTGCCACTTGAACCAGATCAAGGATGTCTATTTCTCCATCCTTATTTACATCCCACGGCGGTCTGGTAGGTTCCCCCTCCACAGTGATGAGATACTCCGGTGGAAGTGAAGGAATTTCACCACTGCGAGAACCTGCTTCAAAGTTTTCCAGTGTTAATAGACATTCGCCGGGACCGATCACATTGAAACTCACTGAACACAACGTGCCTTTTCCACTAACTCCACCACCGAGTCGTAAGGCATGTATACTTGTGATTTTACCGGTTTCATTATCAATTGTGCCACCACTAAATTGGGGTTCTGAATCCTCTGACATCAGGAAATCACCCTCGCTCACCGCAACTGCCTCAAGCACATCAGGATTAAACACAAGGTCTGCTTGCCATCCTACTAAATTTCTCACATTTTCTGTGTTCAGATGCAGTGTAAACATAT